>DATBQV010000212.1:0-2322 GCA_036560625.1 Gemmatimonadales bacterium | reverse complement strand
GGCGACAAGCGTCTGCGCCGCCACCGGCGCGGCGACTCCGGCGCTGCCGGGGATCGACAGCGTCGCGACACCGGAGCCGGCTTCAACCAGCAGGGAGTCGGCATGGCCGTGGTATCCGCCCTCGAATTTGACGATGAGATCGCGCCCGGTGGCGGCACGGGCCACACGCAGGGCGCTCATCGCCGCCTCGGTACCGCTGTTGACGAACCGGAGCCGCTCGATGGACGGCATTCGGGAGCGGATCAGCTCGGCGAGGCGGACCTCCGCCGGGCTGGTCGCGCCGAACGGACCGCCGGCCTCGAGGGCGGTTCGGATCGCCTCCACCACCGCCGGGTGAGCGTGGCCCAGGGGCAGCGGGCCGAACGCACCGACGAAATCGATGTAGCGCTTGCCGTCCGCGTCCCAGACGTAAGGTCCCAGGCCCCTGACCATGATCGGGGGCTGTCCGCCGACCGCTCGATACGCTCGCACCGGGCTGTTGACGCCGCCCGGAAAGAGCCTCTCGGCGCGCTCGCGCCAGGCGGCGATATCGCTCCCGTTTCGACTGGTCTTGCCGGTCTTCACTCCGCACGCTCCAGCCAGCGTTGGTATTCACCGGTTTTCGCCGCCACGATTCGCTGCGCCTCGTCGATGTACCCGCGGGGCACGGGCTGGCTGTGCACGTACAGGTCGTCGATGCTGAGAAAGCCGCCGTTCAACCGGGACCTGACGGCGGACGGAACCGCGGACGGAGCTGAGATGTCCGCGATCCGAGGTAGGGCGCCATCGGGGTGCTGAATCTCGTGCCACATACCGGCCAGCGCGACCGCGACCCCGGCTGTGCGCGGAGCGAGCCGCGCACCGCCTGCGAGGTCGGTGCTGTCGCCACCGTAGACGTGCGCCAGGCGGCGGGCCCTGGTTGCGTCCCGGCTGGCGATGATGACGTCCGCGCCCGCGAGCTTGGCGGAATGAGCGAGGGACGACCCCATCCGGCCGGCGCCCGCGACCAGGACCGTGTGCCCCACAAGACTCGATTTCTCGCCAAGCCAGGCCACCGCCCTTTGCGCGAGGCTTCCGCTCGCGGCCGTGCGCCCGGCGCGCGCACGCCGGCCGGCGGCAATGGCGGTTTCGAACAGCCGCATGAGCCGTCCATCCAATGTGCGGCCGGCGCGTGCATTGCCAACCGCCTCCCGCACCTGGTGCAGGACCTCGTCTTCGCCGACGATCGCGCTCTCCAGGCCGGTCGCGACCCTGATCAGGTGGCGGACCGCGCTTTCACCGATCTGGACCTTGAGGCGCGCGTCCAGGTCTGGCGGTGTCCCGAAACCGTAGAGCTCCACCCGATGGCAGGTGTTGAGCAGAATCCAGTCCGAATGCGCGGCGATCCGCTCGCGAACCGAACGCGCAAGGTCGTCACGGTCGTCGGCGTCGGCGGTGTCGGCTTGAACGCCCATCACCCATGGTTGCTCCGTCGGCATCGGGCTTAGCCTAGCCTCCCCACCATGTGGGGAGGTGGGCGCCGCCGTAGGCGGCGCCCAGAGGGGAGAGTCAACCACGTTGGCGCCCGTCAGAAGATTAGCTAGAAGCCGACGGGTTCCCGCACCAGCACCACCGTCGTGCGGCCCGGGTTGAAGTCGCGCTCGAGGATCAGGATCCGGGTCAGCTTCGTACCGATCCCCATCTGCTCTCGAAGGCGCGCATCCTCATAGGGCTGTACGTGCTGGGTGATGCGGCGGAGCGCGGTGTCCAGATCCGGAACGATCTTCTGGCTGCCGACTACGAGGATCAGGGTTCCGGCTCCGGACGCATAGGGTCCGATCTGGCTGCCGCTCGCGGACGCGACCACCAGCTGCCCCGCCTCAGTCAATGCCTGGACGCTGCCCAGCATGACGTCGGGGGAAGCGCCCAGCTTGCGGATCTCGCGGGCCTGGGTCTTCCGATCCATCTTGGACGTCCGCTTGCGCACGAAGTCGTAGCGGTCGGAGCCCATGAGCTCCGCCCAGACACCGATATCCTCCAGCGTCTTGGACTTGCCCGAGTGGATCTCAACGCCCTCCGGAATGCGCTCAATCACGGCCGCCTTGGCCTCGGCGGCGGTCGCGACGATGATGGCTTCGAAGTTTCGCTCGCGGAGACGCTCGGCGACGGTTTGCAGCAAAGCCTCCGAGGCAGGCTGTGCGAAGTCGATTGTCGATGTGCTCATGAAGTTGATTCCGTGCCAATAGTTGAAGCGCGCCAGCCCGCCCGGCATTCCGCTCCGCCGGCGCGTTAGAGAGGTGAGGTGATCTCCAGCTGGATGTTGTCGGGATCGCGGAACGGCAGCACACAGATCCCAAAGGACGT
>DATBQV010000211.1:0-5312 GCA_036560625.1 Gemmatimonadales bacterium | reverse complement strand
TCTGGCAGGCGAGGCAGCGTGCCGGCGCCTGGTGCTGTTCCACCACGACCCGGAAAACGACGACGAAGCGGTGGACCGTCTGGTGCGGGACGCCCGAGCCTACGCGTCGGTCAAATGGCCCAAGCTCGAGGTCGAGGCGGCGTCCGAAGGCCGCCGGCTCACCCTCTGAGGTCGCTCGCCAACGCCGTGATGCCCAGCGCCAGGCCCAGGTTCGCCGGCACGAAGAGGGCGAGCATCTCGGCGTTGTGCTGGTCGAACGCGGGCGAGACCTTGAGCACGAGTCCGGCCAGCGAGGCGGCGGCCACCAGCGCCGAGAACAGCAGCGCCGGGCTCCGAGCCCCCGCGGAGCCGCGCGCCAACGCCGGAGCGGCGACCGCGAGCGGCAACAGCAGCAGGTTCACCTGGAACAGGTTCTCGTTGCGGTAGGCCACGGCGTGGTCCGTGAAGACCCAGAGAAACGCCAGCAGCCCTCCGACGATCCCCGCCAGCAGCGTCCACCCACCCGCAACCCAGGCGAACCACGTCCGCGCCCGGGCCGACGCCACGCCCCGGTGGCCCAGGCCCCACAGCAGCAATCCCAGCGTGAGGCCGGCGGCCAGGTAGCCCCGCACCCAATCCGGCGGAGCCGCCCGCTCGGCGGGTTCCGTCCCCTGAAACAGCGTGCGCTCGCTCTTCACCAGCGGCACGGTCCGGCCCGAATCGTCCACCACGGTGACGTGCCGCATCCAGTCCCGCAGCTCGAGGGGAAGGAACATCTCCTCCCACGCCGTGAGCGGGCGGTCGACCGGCTGCCCCAGCGCGAGAAGCAAGGCCGTGTAGAGCGGGAGCTCGGACGCGACGAGGCGGGACGTGTGGAACCGGTAGCTTCGTCCGGTCGCGATGGTGTCCGTGGCCGCCCGTATCCGACCACCGAGAACGCGATCGAGCGCGTCGCGCACGCGGGTCGAGCAGTTGTCCCGGTAGTAGTCGTAGCGGTAGAACCGGTGTTCGGGGCGCTCGTTCCACTCGAGAAAGTCACGCAGCGCGCCCCGCTCGGCGGGGGTCAGCGCCAGCTCCTGCACCCAGACGGTCCGGTTGGTCCGCACGTAGACCTGGAGCGTGGGCTCAAGATCGAAGCCCTGCATCCAGTACAGCATGCGTCCCTGCACGAACCGCAGGATGAAGTTCTCCTGGTTGAAGTCGAACAGCCCGTAGTTGTAAGCCTTGGACGTGCCGCGGGCATGGTCTTCGACCAGAATCGCGTTGTGCCCGAATCGCTCCCAGACCCGCTCGCCCACCCCCATCGTCATGAGCGACACGGTAAGCTCGGAGCCTGGAGGCGCCGACGGCGCCGGTACCTGCGCCCCGAGGCGGGCGGCTCCGAGCAGGACGACCGCGGCCAGCGCCCTAGAGTGCGACGTCGCGCCCGTCCTGCGCCGACCGGTAGATCGCGTCGATCACGCGATGCAGGGTGACGTGCTCGTCGAGCGACGGCACCTTGGCCTCCCCCGCGATGGCCGCCTGGAAGTGAGCCCACTGGGCGCGGAAGGATGCGTTGAAGGCGTTCTCCCTGCTCCCTGACGCGGTCGGAGAAACGTCGGTCGGCACTCCGTGGAACTCCTTCCACACCTTGAGGGGGTTCACCGCCGCCGTGCCTTTGGTCCCCCGGATACCGACGCCGAACCGCTCCCCCTCGCCGATGTGCCGCCAGGTGACGTCAAGGAAGACCGACATGCCGTCCTCGCAGACGACGAACGCGCTGCCCGCCTCCTCGACCGCTCGTTCCGTGACGGATCGGTCGAGGGCGGCGCTCACGCGCTTTGGGGCGGGCCACCCCGCGAGCCAGAGGCCGAGGTCGAGAATGGTGAGCCCGAGGTCCATCATGGCGCCGCCGCCCGCCTGATCGCGACGCTGGCGCCAGCCGAGCTGGGTTCGAGTCGGCCGGTGGACGTGCCAGCTCCCGCGAGCGCTCTCGATCGTCCCCAGCTCGGCGCTCTGCACGAACCCGCGGACGATCTGAACGTCGGGCCGGTAGCGGTGGTTCATCCCGACCATCACGACCCGGTCGCGCTTCTCCACGGCGCGGACGATCCGCTGCGCGCTCGCGGCCGAGACCGTGAGCGGCTTCTCGACCAGGACGTGCAGGTTGGCCGCGAGCGCCGCGGCGACGTGGGCCTCGTGCAGATGGGTCGGCGTGGAGACGACTACCGCGTCGAGCTCCTCGTACCGCAGCAGCTCCTCGATGTCGTCGAACGCGTCCTTGATGCCGAAGCGGTCGGCGAGGGCGCGGGCTTTGGGAAGATCGTTGTCGCAGAGGGCGCGGACCTCGACGTTCTTCGTCTTCTTGAGGACCGGGAGATGCGCCACTTGCACGACGGCGCCTGCGCCGACGACGCCGATTCGCAAAGGCTCCGTCATCGCTCTGGCTCCCACAGATTCCTCCCCGCGTCAGTAGAGGCGCTGCAAATCCGTGCCCGGATAATATGCCGCGAGAATCCGGCGGTAGTCCTGGCCGGCGTGGGCGCGGCCCACCGCACCCCATTGGCAGAACCCCACACCGTGGCCATTCCCCGCCCCGTCCGCGACCAGCCGGGTGATCCGCCGCCCGGACCGGGACGCACTGAGATCGAACGTGTTGCTGCGGAGGATGTCGCCGGTGCCGGGCCGGAGCACCTGCCGCACCAGCGGACCATCGACCTGCACGTCGCCGCTGCCGAGCGCGATCGTCAGCTGACCCACTCGGCCGGACCGCGTACGGGAGGCGACCCGAACTTCCCGCACCACATCCACCCGGGACGCCGGCACCCCCAGCGCCGCGGGAAGCGAGCGCCGCAGCACCGCGAGCAGCGCATCACCGGTCCACTCTTCGTGCCAGCGGAACCGGGGCGAGATGCTGCAGTACGCGACCCCGTTGCCGTCCAGGTCCGGCACCGATCGGAGATAGGGCCGGTCGGCGCCGCGGAAGACCTCGGTGCCGTCGGCCGTCCGGCCACCGCAGGTGGAGAAGAAGAACGCGTCGATCGGCTGCCCACCCCAGGTCAGGATTTGCCCCTTGGTAGCGTCGACGGCCTCCCGCGCCTCCGGCGTTTCCGCGAAGATGCCCCCGTAGACCTGGTCCGCCACCGTGGGCTGGAGATCGAAGCCGTCGCCGCGCCAGCGGCCGAGGTTGCGCATCGCGTAGGTGCGCGAGACGACGGCCTGCGCCCGCAGCGCCTCCTGCTCGCCGGGATCCCGGCGGCCCATCTCGCCGGAGATCACGCCCAGGAGGTACGCCTCGATACCCACCTGGTTCACCACCGTGAGCCCGGTGCGATCCCGGAGCAGCGCGAGCGTGCCGCGATAGGGCCGCCCGTTGACCCGCACCGGCGCCGTCGAGTCGGCCGGACCCACGCGCCCCTCGGCAACCGTCCCGGCCGCGACGCCGGCTCCCGTCGCGAGCGCGATCCCGCCGTTCACGGCGGTGGCCCGCCAGACCTCGCCCGCCGGAATGTCGAGCACGCGCGCCCCGTCGGGTTGGGTGATCGTCAACGTGGCGTCACCCCCGAGGGTCACCGAGCCCGCGCCGACGAGGAGCCCGATCTGCACCGACGGCTCGCCGGTGGCCGGTCCGGGGGTCGGCACCTGCGCCGGCTGGGTGGCGCAGCCGAAGACCACCGCGGCGACCGCGGCCCACGCGAGCCGCCGCCGCTCAGCCGCGGTAATTGCCAAACTTGAGCTCGATCCCGAAGTCCTGGCCCCGGAGCAGCGCGATCACCGACTGCAGCTCATCCTTCGACGGGCTCGAGACCCGGATCTCGTCGCCCTGGATGCTGGCGGTTGCCTTGCGGAATCCGGCGTCCTTGATCGCCTTGACGATCTTTTTCGCCGTGTCGCCGGCGATGCCCTGGGTCAGCGTGATCGTGCGGCGCACCGAGCTGCCCGTACCCTCGACCGGGTCGCCGATCACGAGGTTCTTGACCGGAACGCCCCGCTTGATGAGGCGACCGCGAAGCACGTCCAGCAGGGCGTCCATGCGGAAGTTGTCGTCGGCGACGAGGCGAATTTCGGCCTTGGCCCGATCGAAGTCGATCGTGCAATGGGTGCCCTTGAAGTCGTACCGCTGGCCGATCTCCTTGAGCGCCTGATTGACGGCGTTATCCACTTCCTGGAGATCGGCGCCGGTGGACACGTCGAATGAAGCGGTGCTGGCCATGGCGGAGATCAGAGGTGGGCGTCGACGCGGAGATTAGCCGGGTCGGCGGTCTGCTTCAAGCCGCAACTACCTTGACGGAGGGGCCGGGGGCCGGTACACTCACGGGTACGGCGGTGATTTATGGCCACTTGCTCCCGCCAGGGCTCAAGCCCGAACCAAAGAGCTAAAGCGCCGGACGGTATCCTCCGCGCTTGTCATGGCCGGGGGCTTTTTGTTGCCCCCGATCCGTTCACCCTGCGGTTGAGGAGCCGGCCATGAACCTGGCCCTCGCGCCAAGAGCCAGCATGCGCGATTTCCAGCTCGGCGATCTCGCCACCGAGCGCGGCGAGGTCCTCACCAACGCCCGCCTCCGCTACCGGATTCTGGGCGACGTGGACGCCGCGCAGGAGCACGGCTGGATTCTGGTATTCCACGCGCTCACCGGCAACGCCGACGTCGAGGACTGGTGGGGACCGCTGGTGGGACCCGGCCGTGCGCTGGATACGTCGCGCCACGCGATCCTCTCGACCAACCTGCTCGGCGGCTGCTCCGGCTCGACCGGCCCCATTCCGTGGCAGGCGGCGCACCGGCGCCCGTTCCCCCGCTTGAGCTCCCTCGATCTCGCCCGGGCACATGTCCCGCTGCTGGCCCACCTCGGTGTCCGCCGGGTCGCGCTCGCGACCGGCGGCTCGCTCGGGGGAATGGTCACGCTCCAGTGGGGACGGATCTCGCCCGTGCCGGTGGACCGGCTGGTAGTGTTCGCGGCGCCGGCGGCCACGTCGGCGCAGGCTATCGCCTGGAACGCGGCACAACGGATGGCCATCGAGGCCGACCCCGCGTGGCGGGGGGGCACGTATGTCGAGGGCGAAGGACCGACCGCCGGTCTCGCGGCCGCGCGGGCGATCGCGATGATCACCTACCGATCCGCGGGCGAATTCGCGGAGCGCTTCGGGCGGACCTCCACCCGGACCCCGGGCCGGTTCGATGCCGACCACTATCTCCGGCGTCAAGGCGACAAGCTGGTCGCGCGCTTCGACGCCGCCAGCTACGTGGCGCTGATGGACGCGATGGACCTGCACGACGTGGGCGACCCGGCCCAGGCCGCGCGCGCCACCGCCGAGCGGGTGGGCGAGATCGTCGGCGTCGGCGTGGATTCCGACAT
>DATBQV010000210.1:0-7102 GCA_036560625.1 Gemmatimonadales bacterium | reverse complement strand
GAGGCGCTGGAGCGGGCCGCACGCATCTGCGACGCCCACCCGGCGTTTACGCTTCTCGTGCGGGACCAGGTATCGCTGGCGGCCGCGCAGCGAACGCTCCGCTCGCGGGTGGAGCTGTGCCCCGACCTGGCGTTCTGCCTCGAGTCGGTTCCCCGCCGGCCGGAGGAGCGGGAGGGGATCGTCTTCCTCAAGCGCCGAGACCGCGAGGCGCGCCTGCGGCCGGCCCGGGCGGTCGAGCCGGATGACGTGACCCGCGCGGATTGGCCGCACGAAGAAGGCGGCCTCTCGCATCGCATCCACGCGGCACTTCACCGCCGCTCGGGACGGCACCGGTGGCTGGGCCGCCTGCACGGCACCAACGCGCGGCTGCGCGAGGCGATGGCGGCGTATCGGGTCGGGGTCGGCTGCCGCATGCTGGGGCGCGGGCGGGCGGTCATCACCGATCGGCTGCACGCGCACATCTTCTGCCTGCTGATGCGGATCCCGCACTGCCTGCTGGACAACAGCTACGGCAAGGTTCGGGGGTGCTGGGAAACGTGGACCTGCGGAACCGATCTGGCGGTCTGGTGCAACGACGAGACGGAGGCACTCGAACGCGTGCGCAGCCTGCCGGGCTTCGACTGATTCTTCCTGCCCCGCGTCAGCCCGGGTCGGCCGGATAGAGGCGATCGAGGCAGGTGGGGCACAGTCCATGGCTGAACTGGGCCTGCGAATGGGCGTGGATGTAGGACTCCAGCTGCTGCCAGGTACCGTCCTCGTCCCGGATTTTCTTGCAGGAAGCGCAGATCGGAAGCAGCCCGCCAAGGATCTTGAGGTTCGCCATCGCCTCCCGCAACTCTTCGTCCCGCGCCTGATCCCGAAGCCGCCGCTCGGTCACATCGAAATACGACACGACGACGCCGTACGGCTCCTCGCCCGGGGCCTGCGCGAGCGGCTGCGAGGTGAGCTCGAGCCAGAGCACGCCGTCGTCCCGCCGGACTCCGCAGAGGACCCGCAGGCACGGCCGCCCGGTCCTGAGCGTGACGAGATTGGGCCGGTCCTCGAGGGGAAAGGCGGTACCGTCTTCCCGAACCAGTGTAAGCGTGGGAGAATATGCGGCGCTCCCGAGGAGCCGATCCGGCGGAGCCCCCAGAATGCGCTCGGCGCTGCGGTTGTAGTCGATCACCTCGCCGTTCACCCCGCAGAACACGACGCCTTCGTCCAGGGCCGCCAGCACGGCGCGGGAACGCGTCTCGCTCTCCCGGAGCTGCTGTTTCGTTCGCCAATGCTCGGTGATGTCCACCGCGTGACCGATGACGCAGGGCTCGCCGGTTCCGGTTTCATACAGCACGTTTCGGTAGGCCCACAACCGCTCGGTTCCGTCCCGCCGCTTGAGCCGCAGGATGCCCTGATCCGTCTTGTGGGTTCGAATACGCTCGAGGTACTCCTGAAACAGGGGACGCACGGTCGGGGCCAGGAGGAGGCTGCCGTTGCGGCCCACCAGCTCCTCGACGGCGTAGCCCAGCTCGGAGGCCGATGCCGGATTGGTGTAGAGGAGGACACCGGACAGATCGTGTACGCAGATCAGTCCCTGACTATTCTCGACGATGCGGCGGTAGATCGCGTCCGCAGGTTGGGAAGGGTCCGTCACGAGGAAATACCTGCGTATCGGTCGCGCGCGCTCGGGAGCCGGGGAAGACTCGCCGAACGCCGGCCATGTGGACAGTTAGAGCTTGGCCGAGCCGGTGTCAAGCAGGATGGTGAAACCCGACCTCGGCCCGGGCCGTCCGGCTCAGCAACATCTACTTTCCTTACCACCCCCCACGGGAATCGAATCCATGCGGCCTGGTCGAGACGCCCTAGTCCCGCTGCTCCTGTTGTGTGCCTGTTCCCACCCGACGCCGGTCCCGGCGCCCACGGCGGCTCCGGCCGCCGCCGTCCGGCCCGCTCCCGGGGGCACCGGGGCGGCGATCACGGCGCAGGACCTCCAGCAGCGGCTGAGTGTCGTCGCGGCGGATTCGATGCTGGGACGGGAGACCGGAACCCTGGGGAACGTCAAGGTCACCGACTATATCGCCGCGGAGTTCCGGCGACTCGGCCTCGAGCCCGCGGGCGACAACGGCACGTACTTCCAGACGATTCCGCTCGTCAACGAAGGGCTGGACGACGCCTCTGCGATCCGCGCCGGCGGGACCGACCTGACGCTCTATCGCGATTTCCTTGCGTTCGAGATCGACTCGACCCGGTCGGTCGACGGCGTGCAAGCGATTTACGGAGGCTCGCTCGCCGACTCGACGACGTGGCTCAGCGCGGAAGAAGCCGCCGGCCACATCGTGGTGTTTAGTCTCCCGCCGGGCCTGCGGCAGTACGTCCCGTTCGCCATTCTCACCGAGCACCCGCGCTTCGCGCGCGCGGTTGCCGTGGCGGCGGGAGAGCTGAACCTGGCGGACCCGGGTCTGATCGCCGCGACGAAGGCCGGGCAGATCGGCGTCCGGACGCCGCCGCACCCCGGGCCGTTCCAGCTGCTGCTCTCGCCCGACGCGACCAGCCGCGTTCTCGGTGCGCCGGCTTCCACCCTGGCCCGGGGAGCGCTCGGCCCCGCGCTCTCGGGCAGCATCGTCATCCGCCTGGACCCGCTGCCGGCACCGGCCCGGAATGTCGTCGCCATCCTGCGCGGCCGCGATCCCCGCGTCCGCGGCGAGTATGTCGCGCTCGGCGCGCATAACGATCACCTCGGCGTAGCACCGACGCCGGTGGATCACGACTCGCTCCGCGCGTACAACGCCGTGATGCGTCCGCGCGGCGCCGACTCGCCCGAGCGCGCCCCCACCGCGGCCGAGGTCGGCAGAATCCGCGCGGCGCTCGACAGCCTGCGCCGGCTGCACCCGCCGAGGGCGGACTCGGTCTATAACGGGGCGGACGACGACGGGTCCGGCACCGTGGCCCTGCTGGAGATCGCGGAGGCGGCCGCGGGAGCGGGCCAGCGTCCATTACGCTCGCTGCTCTTCGTCTCCCATACCGGTGAGGAGGAGGGCGTGCTGGGCTCGAGCTATTTCACGGAGCATCCCACCGTCCCCCGCGACTCGATCGTGGCTCAGCTCAACATGGACATGATCGGCCGAGGGGAGGCGATTGATCTCCCGGGCGGGAGTCCGGCCTACCTCCAGGTGATCGGCTCGCGCCGCCTGTCGACGGAGCTGGGCGATATGGCGGAACGGGTCAACGCGGACGGGAAGCACGGGTTCCGGTTCGACTATTCGCTCGACGCGCCGGGGCATCCGGAGCAGGTGTACTGTCGCTCCGATCACACCGAGTACGCGCGTTTCGGGATTCCGATCATGTTCGTGACGACGGACCTGCACGAGGACTACCACCAGCAGACCGACGAGATCGAGTACATCGACTATCCGAAGCTCGCGCGGGTGGCGGGCCTGGTGTACGACGTCGCGCTCCACGTCGCGAACCTGGATCACCGCCTGTTGGTGGATCACCCGAAGCCCGACCCGGCGGCGCCGTGTCGGCAATAGGTAGGACCGGGACGGCTTGGCCGGCGATCAGGACGTCGTCAGCGCCGCGACCACGACGGCGCAAAGCATCCCGAGCAGGACGATCGTGATCAGCACTTCGATGAGTGCCAGTCCCCAACGACCCGCGTGTTTAGTCACCGCCGCCTCTCCCGACATCGGTAGGGGGGATGAAAGGTAAGTAGGATTCCGGCTTTCGCCAGCCGGCGGGTAGGCCCGGCCCTGCTTGCCGCCGCCCTGGCCTGTTCCGAGGCCACGGCGCCGCCGCCGACGCCATCCGGTCCGGTCGATCTGTCCGCTGACTGGATCGTCGCGACGCCCGAGTCCCAGGGCGTCGACCCGGCCCGCCTCGCGGACGGATTGTCCCGGGCCGGAGCGCTGCCCGGTCTCACCAGCCTTCTGGTCGTCCGCCACGGCCGTCTGGTGGCGGAGCGCTACTACCGGCCGGGCGGGGCGGATTCCCTCTACGCCCTGCGCTCGGTAACCAAGAGCGTGATGTCCCTGCTGGTGGGCATCGCCATTCAACGGGGGGTCGTCCGGGCAACCGACCAACCCCTGAGCGAGCTGTTCCATCCGCCCCTTCCCGTCCTCGATCCGGCCGACGGCGCCATCACGATCGGCGATCTGCTGACGATGACCGGCGGATTCCAATGGGACGAGTCCGGTGTCACGGAATACAACAACTGGGTCCTGGCACCGGATCAGATCGAGTACCTGCTGGCGCGCCCGCTGGTCAACCCGCCCGGGACGACGTTCAACTACAACTCCGCCGCGGTCCACCTCCTCTCGGCAGTGCTGGAGGTCGACGCCGGGGGGTCCGCGGCATTCGCCGACGCCCAACTGCTCGAGCCGCTCGGCGTGCACGCGCGCGATTGGGAGGTAGACAATCGGGGAATCCCGAACGGCGGAGCCGGTCTATACCTGCGGCCGAGGGACATGGCAAAGATCGGCCAGCTGGTGCTGCAGGGCGGATTGTCGGGCGCGACACCCGTCGTGCCGTCCGTCTGGGTGGATCAGGCAACGCAAAGTCACATCGCCACCGGCGGGGCACTGGGCCCGCTTGCGAGCCTCACCTACGGCTATCTGTGGTGGCTGGGACGGGCCGGCGGGCACAGTGTCGTGCTCGCGTGGGGGTACGGAGGCCAGTTGATCTGGATCGTGCCGGATCTCGACCTCGTCGTGGTGAGCACGGCCACGTGGCAGGGTCTGGGCGGAACGGCGCAAACCCAGGCCGCGTCCATCGCCGACGTCATCGGGGCCGGGATCATGCCGGCGATCAATTAGATGCCAACCGGCGGGCTATATTGGGAATCCATCACGAGCAGGCCGGCCGCATGAAAACGCTGTGCCAGGCAGGCCATATGCTCTCGCTGCTGGCTGCCCTCACGCTGGCAGGCGCTTGCGGGGGCCACCACGACGTGGAGGACGAGCCGGAGGCGGACCCGCAGGCGCCCACGCCGCTCACCATCACCAACAACAACTGGCTCGACGCCGTCATCTACATCTACCACGACGGCGAGACGACCCGGATCTCCACGGTCACGGCGGCCACGACCGGCAATTTCTTCTTGCCGGCCTGGATGCTCGGCCACAGCCGCACGGTCCGGTTGATCGCGCACGCGGTGGGATCGAACAGCTCCATCACCACGGAATCCATTCACGTCCAGCCCGGCCAGTTCGTCGAGTGGCGGCTGGAGAGCGACCTTGCGCGGTCGTCCGTCGCCGTCTACTGAGGCACGGTTGTTCGTTTTCGCGGGTTCGCGGAGTCTGTACCCGGATGACCTGTTCGGGTGTGATATCGGGGACCTTCGCGGGGAAGCCATTCGTGCTGCGGCAAACGCTCGCGGCCGGGGTGGCGTTCTGGGACGTAGAGTTCGAGGGGGAGCGCTATCCGTTGGGTCCGGTGTTCCGGGAAGACACCGAGGCCTCGCTCCGGCAACGGGTCGCGGCGCTGCTCCAGTCGAAGCAGGAGCCGCGTCGGGTGTGACGGACTAGCGAGCGGTCGCGGCTCGGCGGGCCACGGCAAGACCGGCGAGACTGCGCGCGCGGTTGGGCTGGCGCGCCAGGGAGCGCTGATACGCGCGCTCCGCCTCCGCGGGCCGGCCAATCGCGAGGAGCAGGTCGCCATCAAGCTCCCGCGCCGGGAGCACGGGTCCCGGTGTCACGGGGTGCAGCGCGGTCCGATCCTCAAGATCCGCCGCCCCGGCCGCCTCGTCGATCGCGCGGGTCGTGTCACCGCGGGCAAGCGCCACCCACGCATCCGCCGCCATCCGCTGGATCTTCACCTCCACCGACCAATACGCCTGCGCGCCGCCCGCGTCGGCGAGCATCCGCTCGATCATCGCGAGGGTGTCCACCTCCGCCGCGGCAGTGTCCGGCCGTGCCGTGCGGGCGGCGCCAAGCGCGCGGGCGAAGTGGGTGATCGCTTCGGCGGCCCGCCACGAAAGCGCCGGCCGCACGGTGAGCGTCGCGGCGTCGGCCCAGCGTCCGCGCTCGAGCGCGTAGCGCGCCGGGATCGCCGCCAGCGCGTAGTCGGTGATGAGCGAGCCGGGTGGGAACGCTTCCTTCGCGGCCGCGGCCTCGGCGACCACGCCGCGGGCCGCGCTGTCGCGCCCGAGTTGGAGGTAGGCGTACACGAGGTAGTCGAGCGCGTGCGCGCGCTGATCCCACATCGCACCGGGGTGCTGGGCCGTCTCGTAGCGGCGCGCGGCATCGGCCGAGCGCAGATTGGCCGCAATCGACGCGTCCCACCGGCCGAGGCGAGTGTAGATGTGGGACGGCATGTGGAGGGCGTGCGGCACCGAGGGCGCGATGCGCGCGTAGCGGTCGGCCGCCGCCACCGCGCGAGCCGCGAGGGCCGGCGAGTCGTAGGCGTGGATCAGGTAGTGAGCGACCCCGGGATGATCGGGATGGCGCTGGAGTAACGCCTCGAGGATCGCGCCGGCTCGCCGCTGCCGGGCCAGCGTCGTATCGCGGGTATCGAGCTGCCCGTTGGCGATGAGGGCCAGCGCGTAGAATGCGCGGGCCTCGTCGTCGGCGGGGTGCCGGCGAACGATGCCTTGCATCGCCCGCTCGTAGGCGAGCAGCCGGATCCGGTGGTCTACCGTCGCGTAGTCGCGATAGTACGTGGCGATGGCCTCGGCGTATTCCCGCTCGACACCGCCCGTGAGCGAGACCGCCTGCTCCGCCTCCGCCAGCCCACGCTCCGCGGCAAAGGCATTGGGCGGGGTCCAGAGCGGATGGAGCTTGCTCATGGCAAGGCCCCAGTAGCCCATGCCGCAGAGCGAATCCGTCGCGACGATCGCCGCGAAGGCGGTGTCGGCCTCCTCGTACCAGAACGAATGCAGCAGCGCCACCGCCCGCTCGAAGCGCGGTTGGGTCCCGGAGCGGCAGGATATATGGAAGACCACCCGGCCCACCACCTCACCGCCGGGGGCCGCCGCCCCGTGCTCGTGCTGGGCGAGCAGCGGCCCCGGCGCGAGCGGGCTCAGCCCAGCCGCGCCGATTGCACCAAGAAGCAGCGCCCACCGATGCCGCATGCTCAGCCGAAGGTAGACATGGCGCCGGCTTTCCGTCAGGAGATGATCCAGACCGCCCCG
>DATBQV010000209.1:0-6779 GCA_036560625.1 Gemmatimonadales bacterium | reverse complement strand
CACGAGGCCCGCAAGCCATTCGGCCTCCCGCTTGTCGCGGATGCCGCTCCCTGCGGTCGCGTTTCGGCCGTCCTTCCGCACGACCTGAAGGTTGTAGTACACGGTGGAACCGGACTGCATGCCGATCTGCACCTCGACGCGCGCCACGTCTGCGGCGGCGATCCGCGCGGGCTCGCCGACTGCGACGAACCCCTTCGCGATGGCCACGCCGTCGTGGCCCGCGGTAACCTCCACCACCCACAGCCACATTCTCAGCACGCCGTAAATGAGGGCCAGCTCCACGAGCCCGAAGATGCCGATGAAGAACGGGCCGGCCTTGACCGCGAACAGCAGCCAGACGATGCCGCCCCAGAGCGCGGCGAACCCGCTGAGCCCCAGCGCTGCTCCCGGATTGCGCGCGGCCGGGAATACGATCTGCGTGCCGCGCGGACCGGTATTGACCCGGATCGGTGAGTCGCGGGCTTGTCGGTAGGGCAGCGACTCGGGCGGAGGACCGAGCAGCTTTTCTTCGGCGCCGGTGACGGGCTCGAGGCTTTGTGCAGTACGGAAAACAGGCACCTCGAACGTGGCGTCATAGTCGATGCCGGGGACCGCGGCGCTCAGCTGCAGTCGCCAGACGGTGCGATCACTGGGGTTGGCATCGTCGCACGGGGCGACCTCGGGGGGAATTCGAAAGTGTACCGGGATCGTGGTCTCGATCCCGCGGCCGGCGGTGCTGCTGGTGCGCTGGCCGGAAACGGTCTGCTGGTCCTGCCACTGGATGGTTTCGGTCGTCGAGCGGTCTCGGCCCGAGCCGGTGATGCGGACGTTGACGCACGAGAGCGTCGCGACGATGCCCCCGGCGGGAAGCAGATCCGAAGGCGCCCGGACGGTACCCGCGAAACCGTGGCCGACGACACCGGGCCGGGTGCCCAGGTCGAGCACGGAGACGCCGAACTTCCGTTCACGGATGGTGGCGCGCACCGCCGCGATGAGCAAACCGATCCCGACCACGGGGAAGAGGAGTCCGATCAGCGCCAGCCGGTTCCCCTGCTCCAGGGCCGCGCGGAGCGCCAGCACCCCGGTCGGCCAGGCAATGAGATTCCAGAAGCCGGCGAACACCCAGAACAAATACTGCGCCTTGCGGCCCGTGTCGTCGATCGAGCCGGACGCCCAGTCAGGCCGCCAGAGCCACGGCTCAGCAGGATGTTGCTCGGCCACCAACGCCCGGCGTGCCACCTCTCTGCGGCCCATCAGCGCGCCGATGATGACCCACGCGCCGGCGCCGCCGAAGACGAGCGCGAAGATCGCCAGGAGCGCGGCGCCCTTCCAGTCTCCCTGCCGCAGCTTGACGACCACGAAGGCCGCCGACCCGACGCCGACGGCGGCGAACGGGAGCCCGAACGCCACAAGGCACCCGGCGGCCATCGCCGGGGAGCCGGGCCCTCGCGCCGGTGAACCGCCACTCGCCGCCGGCGAGCCCGCAGGCGGCGCGGGATCGACGCTCATGCGGGGGTGCGGGCTGGGCCCAGCTCGACCGGCGTATCCGGCCGGCCGCCCCACTCGGTCCAGCTGCCGTCGTAGACGGCGACGTCCTCGTGTCCCAGCAGCTCCAATCCGAGCACGAGACTGCAGGCGCTGGTGGCGGATCCGCAGGTCACGACCATCGGCGAGGTCAAATCCAGACCCGCGGCCTCGAGCCGTGCACGCATGAGCCTCGGCGGGAGCATCGTGCCCTCGGCGGTCACCAGCTCGGCAAAGGGGACATTGAGGCTACCGGGAATGTGCCCGCTACGGACGCCCGGACGCGGCTCAGACTGGGTGCCCTCGAATCGCTCCGCCGAGCGCATGTCGACCACCTGCTCCGACCGACGGGCGAGATTGGCGACGACGTCCGCGAGCTGACGCACGCGGCTCGAGTCGAGACGAGCCGTGAACCGACCGGGCGGAAGGCGAGCGGGCCCCTGCTGGAGGGGCCGTCCCTCGGCTTTCCACTTGCCGAGGCCGCCGTCGAGCACCGCCGTGGCGCGGTGTCCGAACACCCGGAACATCCACCAGACGCGCGGCGCGCTTAGATTCACGCCCGACCCGTCGTACACTACGATCGTGCTCCCGTCGTCGAGACCGAGCCGGCCCATGCGGGCGGCAAAGTCGGTCGCGGCTGGGAGCATGTGGGGCAGGCTCGCGGCACGATCGCTCGAGGCGTCGAGGTCGAAGAACACGGCGCCGGGAATGTGGCCTTCGAGAAACTCGGCCGCGGGATCGCGACCGCTCTGCGACAGGTACCAGGAGCCGTCCACCACGCGTATGTCGCTTCGATCGAGGCGGGTGGCGAGCCACTCGGTCGAGACGAGTGGTGGAGGGGTTTCGCCGGACATGCCGAATTCTACTGCCACCCGCCGGGCGGCGAGGAGGGGTCATGTGGGCTGATTCGCTCTCAGCGCTTCCGGTGGCCGTACCGGAGCCCACGCCGCTCGCGCTGCGCTACTACCACGGCAACAACGTGCTGTGGGTAATCGACACGCTGGTGGGCTTTCTCGTGCCCGGCGTGATCCTCTTCGCCGGGTGGTCGGGGCGGCTCCGCACGTGGGCCGCCCGCGTGACGGCGGGGCGGCGGGTGCCGACGATCCTGCTTTACGTCGTCGCCTTCCTCGTGCTGATATCGATCGCCACACTGCCGCTCGATTTCTACGAAGGGTTCGTCCGGGAGCACGCGTTCGGGCTCTCGAACCAGACACTGGGCAAGTGGGCCGCCGACAGCGTCAAGAGCCTGCTCGTCTCGTGCATCGCCCTCCCGCTCGGGGCGCTGGTCCTGTATGCCCTGCTCCGCGCCAGCCCGCAGCGCTGGTGGCTCTGGTGCGCCGCGGCCTCCTTGCCGTTGCTTGTGTTCATCTACCTCCTTGCCCCGATCTGGATCAGCCCACTCTTCAACCACTACGGTCCGCTCGAGAACAAGACCCTGGAGGCCAGCATCCTGGCCGAGGCGCAGCGCGCGGGGATCGAGGGGACCCGGGTCTTCGAAGTGAACAAGAGCGTAGACACGAAGGCCATCAGCGCCTACGTGACCGGCTTCGGCGCCAGCAAGCGCGTCGTCCTGTTCGACACGATTCTGCAGAAGCTCGAGCCCGATGAGATCCTGTTCGTCGTGGGCCACGAGATGGGGCACTACGTGCTGCAACATGTGCTCCTGGGACTGTTCACGAGCTGGCTCCTGATCGGCGTGTCGTTCTATGTGGTTCACCGGCTCGCCGGCCAGCTGATCGCGCGCTACCGCGAGCGATTCGGCTTCGACCGTCTCGACGACCCCGCCTCCGTACCCCTGTTCATACTCCTCTTCAACATCGTCTCACTGGTGGCGCAGCCGTTGTTCCTGGCGGGCAGTCGCCACCTGGAACACGAAGCCGATCGGTTCGGGCTCGAGCTCACCCGAAGCAACCACGCCGCCGCCACGGCGTTCGTGAAACTCCAGCAGGAGAATCTTGGCGTGCCCCGGCCGGGGCTGTTCTACACCCTCTTTCGCGGGTCCCATCCGAGTCTCGCCGATCGGATCGAGTTCGCCAACAAGTATCACCCCTGGACCACCGGCGCGCCGCTCGTCTATGGCGACCATTTCAGCCAGCAGTGACGTAGCCCTGGCCGACGCGCCGACTCGTGCGGCGCTTCGGATTCTCCAGGTCGGCGTGGTCGCCGTGGTCCTCGCGGCGGTCCCCTACACCGTCTTCGATCTCGAGCGGCATGCGGTGCCCAAGGAGCTGGTGGCGGAGCTGGTCGGATTCGCGGCCGCCGGCTGCTGCCTCGCACGCGCCCGCCGGCTCGACCTCACGTTGTCCGACGTGCTGCTGGCGGCGTTTCTGGCGGTGTCGCTCGCGGCCACGCTCCTGGCCCAGAATCACTGGCTCGCCTTTCGCGGGTTCGGCCTGAGCCTGTCCGGCGCGCTCATCTTCTGGAGCGCGCGAGCGGTGAGCCGGGCGGGACTGGGCGGTGCCCTGGTAACGACGCTCGCGGCCGCCGTGGTCGTCGGGGCGATCACCGCGCTGCTCCAGGCCTACGGGTTCGAGCTGGCGATCATGGCCGAGCGGCGGGCGCCGGGCGGCACCTTCGGTAACCGCAACTTCATGGCGCATTTCATGGCGTTGGGCGCGCCGGTGCTGGCGCTCGCGGGGATCGAGGCACGGCGGCGCCGGGGGTTGATCGTGTGGCAGGCGGGAGCGGTGTTGGTGACGGCTGCGCTCGTCCTCTCCCGCTCGCGCGCGGCGTGGCTGGCGCTGGTCGTGGCCCTCGGGCTGTTTGCCGTCGAGGGGCTCTGGGCTGGCGGGCTCTGGCGGAACCGGATCGCGCGGGGCCGCGTGTTCGCGCTCGTCGGCGCGGCCGCGGCCGGCGCCGTGCTGGCGCTCGCGATCCCGAACATGCTGGAGTGGCGCTCGGACTCACCGTATCTCGACTCGCTGCGGGATATCGCCGACTACCGGGAGGGCAGCGGACGCGGCCGTCTGGTGCAGTATCAGAACACGCTGCGGATGGCGATCGACCACCCGATTCTCGGCGTGGGGCCGGGGAACTGGTCGGTCGCCTACCCGAAGTACACGTTCCCCGGCGATCCCGCCTTCGATGCCACCGATTTCATCCCGACCAATCCCTGGCCCAGCAGCGACTGGGTGGCCCTGCTCGCGGAGCGCGGTCCGCTGGCGCTCCTGCTGGTGCTCCTCACCGGGGCCGCGCTCGGCGTCGGCGCCTCGCGTCGATGGCGGCAGGGGCTCACCACCACCGAGGGCCTCGAGGCACTCGCGGCCCTGCTGACGCTGGTCGTGCTCGCCTGCGTGAGCGCGTTCGATGCCGTGCTGTTGCTGCCGGCTCCGACGGTGTTCGCCGCGACCCTGCTTGGTGCGCTGAGCCGCCCTCCCAAGCGCACGGTCTTGACCCTGGATCTGTCGGACCGACGACGGGCCCGTCTGGCCGGCGTCGTGGGACTGGTTGGCACCCTGCTCGTCGTCCGGACAAGCTCCCAGCTGGCGGCGATGGCCGTCTTCAGCAGCAGCGAACAGCCGGGGACGCTCGAGTGGGCCGCGCGACTGGACCCGGGGAGCTACCGGATCCAGATGCTGCTGGGCTACGCCTGGCGCAACCGCGGGCGATGCGACCTGGCCCGCCCACACGCGGAGGCCGCTCGCCGATTGTTCCCGAACCACCCCGCCCCGCGGCAACTGCTCGCCACCTGCCGCGCTCGCATCACCAAATAGCGAAGCGGCCCGATCCAAGAGGACCGGGCCGCCTCCGACCTGCCGAGCTACGACGGGACTACGACTTCACGATCGTGGCGGTGTATTGCCCACAGGCGGTGAACGTGATCGTAAACGTCGAGGTCGCGTTCGTCTGGTCGTTGTGGGCGGTCACCGTGAGCGTGCCCGCGTCGAACTGCGGCGCCGAGGCGCACGCCGGATTGTAGTGGACGCCGGTGGCCGTCGTGGAGAAGGCCCAGCTCTTCTGGTTCGCGGTGCCACCGTTGCGGGTGAAGGTAGAGTTGCCGCTCACTGCCCACAGGCCCGCCGGCAACGGCTGGTTGTGGACGATCGAGGACGCGACGTCGGCCGTAAACGTCCCCTGCCAGTTCCGATCGTGTTCCGCCGTCGACTGATCACCGAACACATACGCATCCGAGAAGAACGTCGACGTCGGATCGCCCGTGCCGTACACATGGTGCTGGAGCGTCGTGCCGTCGTCCGAGATGGACCGGGTCCCGTTCAACGTCTCGGAGCTCGTGATTTCCTGACCGGTCCGGAAGGAAATTCGCGCCCAGGTCTTCTCGAAGTTGGTGAAGACCAGCGTACGGCTTCCGGCGCCGAGCGTCACGTCGACTTCACCGTTCCGGGTGAGAGTCTCGAGCGGAATGAGCCGCGAAATGGCGCAGTTGGCGAACACGTACGACGTCGTGCTGCCGTTCACCGTGACGGTCGGTGCGGGCGAGCAGGCGGTGGCGTACCATGCGCCGGCCGACATCACGGCGGCCCCTGCGCTCGGCGCGGCCGCGGCGCTGCCGGCCAGCCCGGTCATCGAGAACGACGGGCCGCCCGAGGTCGTGGTGGCGCCGTCGGCCTGATCCGAGAGGTCGCCTACGACTACGTCCGACGCGGCATCGGCGTCGGCTTGCGTCAGCGCGGGGGTCGTCGGACTGGTGGTGGTGCTGCTGCTACAGGCGGCCAGCGCGAGGGCCGCGGCGGCCAGGGCCGGCAGGAGCGGCAGGCTCCGGGGGGTCGGGGACATCGGCCTTATCCTCCATTCGGGTGTCGCAACTTTTCGTGGATTTGAGCGGACTGCCGAACGGACGGGGGCGTCCCGGGGGTGTTAATCCCCCGGGGAGGGTAGTGCAGAAAATTGCAGTGGTGTCGGAGTTAGTGGACCGGCCTCAGGCCGCGACCGCACAGCGCGCAGGATCCGCGGCCGGCGAGCGGCCCAGCCGGGTGTAATGCTCGAAGTACGCCCGTGCTTCCTCCAGGTGCAGCGGATGCAGGAACCGGGGACCGAGCGCCGCGCACCCGTCGAGGGCAAGCTCGAACAGGTCCTTCGCCATCGGCCCGATCAGCGGATCATCCAACCCCACCCGACCCGCCCGCTCCAGCAGGCCCAGGTCAGGCGCCGGCAGCAGATCGAGCGCGGCACGAAGAGCGTGGGGCTCGTATGCCAGGCCTGCCACCAGTGCGAGCGGTGCCGGATACCAGGCCGGGTCCACCGCGTCGGCCGAGCGAAGTTCGAGGTGCCCCCGCGGTCTGACTTCCGGGAAGAGCGTGCCGAGATGAGCCTCCCAT
>DATBQV010000208.1:0-6154 GCA_036560625.1 Gemmatimonadales bacterium | reverse complement strand
GCGCGTGCGGGTGTCGGACCGGCGGGTGCTCACCGCGCTGCTGGCGGCGCGTGGCGTCCCAGCCGCCGGTATGGAGGCCGCTTACCAGTTCATCGACAAGATGGAGCGCCTGCGGCGCGAGGACATCGAGCGGTTCGCATCTGACCCTTCTGGCTTTGCCCCGGCGACTGTTTGGCAGCTCCAGGAAGTCGCCGAAACCAAAGGATGGGCCAAGCTCGACGCCGAGCTGGAGCGCTCGCCCAGCGCGCAGGCGGCCGCCGCCCCGCTTCGCGCGACGTACGCGGCGCTGGAGGCAATGGGCTTGGCCGAGTTCGTCGATGTTGACCTCACGATCGTCCGTGGACTCGCCTATTACACGGGCACCGTCTTCGAGGTGTTCGACGCCGGTCGCACCCTGCGCGCCATCTGCGGGGGCGGACGGTACGACACCTTGCTGTCCGCGCTGGGCGGCGTCGATCTTCCGGCACTCGGCTTCGGCATGGGTGACGTCGTGCTCGCCGAGCTGCTGACGGAGCGCGGCCTCGCAGCCACGGCGACGGCCGGCCTGGACGTGTTCGTCGCCGCGGTCACGGCGGACGATCTGCCGCGCGTGCTCTCGCTGGCGCACGAGCTGCGCGACGCCGGGCTCCGCGTGGAATACGCCCTCGGCGCGGCCAAACTAGGAAAGCAGCTGGAGTTGGCCGCCGCACGCCGCGCCCGCCACGCGATCGTGGTTGGGCAGGACGAGTGGGCGCGGGGACAGGTGATGCTTCGCGACCTCGACGAGAAGGACAAGGCGAAGGCGCAGCGCCCGATTGGTCGCGAGGCCGTCGTAGCCGAAGTCGCCGGCCTGGCGAGCCAGGGGGCCGCGTGACGTCCCGTTCACCGTTCACCGTTCACCGTTCACCGCACCGTTCACCGGATCGTCATGGCTGACAACAAGGCCCTCACCACCCGCGCCGCCGACTTCAGCGCCTGGTACAACGAGCTGATCATGAAGGCCGAGCTGGCCGACTACAGTCCGGTCCGCGGCTGCATGGTCATCCGGCCGAACGGCTATGCCATCTGGGAGCAGATGCAGCAGGCGCTCGACACGATGTTCAAGGAGACGGGCCACCAGAACGCCTACTTTCCGCTTCTCATCCCCCAGAGCTTCCTCTCGCGCGAGGCAGAGCACGTGGAAGGCTTCTCCCCCGAGACCGCCGTGGTGACCCACGGCGGCGGGAAAGAGCTGGAGGAGCCGCTGGTGATCCGGCCCACGTCGGAGACGATCATCTACGCGATGTACGCCAAGTGGATCCAGAGCTACCGCGATCTTCCGCTCCTGATCA
The DNA here is from genome assembly GCA_036560625.1 of Gemmatimonadales bacterium. Lineage (GTDB taxonomy): Bacteria > Gemmatimonadota > Gemmatimonadetes > Gemmatimonadales > GWC2-71-9 > DASQPE01. The sequence goes on along the minus strand of DATBQV010000208.1, from coordinate 4,844 downwards.
ACCAGTGGGCCAATGTGGTCCGCTGGGAGCTGCGCACCCGCCTCTTCCTGCGCACGACCGAGTTTCTCTGGCAGGAGGGGCACACGGCCCACGCGACCGAGGCGGAGGCCGAGGAAGAGACGCTGCGCATGCTGGGGGTCTATCGGACGTTCATGGAGCAGTGGATGGCGATGCCGGTGCTGACCGGCCGCAAGACCGACAGCGAGCGGTTCGCCGGCGCCCTCCGGACCTACAGTTGCGAAGCGCTGATGCAGGACAACAAGGCTCTTCAGGCCGGCACGAGCCACAACCTCGGCCAGAACTTCGCCCGCGCGTTCGAGGTCACGTTCCAGACAGCGGCCGGCGAGCTGGACCATGTGTGGAATACGTCCTGGGGCGTGTCGACGCGACTCGTCGGTGCGCTGATCATGACCCATGGCGACGACAACGGGCTCGTCTGTCCCCCGCGGCTGGCCCAGTATCAGGTGGTGATCGTCCCGATCTACAAGACGGACGACGAGCGCGCATCGGTGCTCGAAGCCGGCGACCACCTGCGCCGGGCGCTCGCGGCCAAGGGCATACGCGTCCACCTCGACGCGCGCGAGGGGCTCAAGCCCGGCGCCAAGTACTACGAGTGGGAGGGCCGCGGTGCTCCGCTCCGACTCGAAGTCGGGCCGCGCGACGTGGCGGCGCGGACCGTCATGCTCGCTCGGCGCACGGGCGGCAAGAAGGAATCCCTCCCGATAGGCGGGATCGGCGAGCTGCTGCTCGCGGAGATGGATCGGATGCAGGAGCAGCTGCTGGCGACGGCCACGGCGCGCCGGGAGGCGAACACCATCCGCGGCGTCAGCAAGCCGCAGTTCCTGGAGTTCATGGCGCGGGACGGCGGCTTCGCCTATGGCGGCTTCTGCGGCAACGGCGCGTGCGAAGCCGAGATCAAGGAGGAGACCAAGGCGACGATCCGGGTGCTGCCGGATGCGGAGTTCCGCTCGCCGACGCCACCCGTGACCTGCATGTGGTGTGGCCAGCCGAGCGTCGTCGAGGCGGTGTGGGCGAAGGCCTACTGACGATGAGCGCGAGCGCTCTGCTCGCCGATGCCGGCCTCACGTGGGACGGGCCGTCGCTCGCGGTGGAGGGAGCCCGCCTGTCGAACATCGCCGAGCGCGTCGGGACCCCGGCGTACGTCTACAACCTGGGCGTGATCCGCCGGCGGTACCGGGCGCTGGACGACGCGCTCGCCGGCATCCCGCACCGGATCTGCTTTGCCATCAAGGCCAACGGGAACCTCGGGGTGCTCCGCGCGTTCCGCGATCTCGGCGCCGGGGCCGACATCGTCTCGGGCGGCGAGCTGTCCCGGGCGCTCGCGGCGGGGTTCCCGGCCGAGAGCGTGGTCTTCAGCGGCGTCGGCAAGTCCGACGCGGAGCTGACCGCCGCGGTCGACGCCGGCGTCGGGCATGTGCACCTCGAGTCGGCCGCCGAGCTGACGGCGCTGGCGGCCATCGTGCAGCGCCGGGGTCGCCCGCTCAACGTCGGGATCCGGGTGAACCCGGACGTCACCGCCGACACCCATCCCTACATTGCGACCGGTCGCGGGGGCATCAAGTTCGGCGTGCCGCTCGACCAGGTGCTCCCGCTCGCGCTCGAGATCGGACGCCACCGGCTTCTCACGCTCGACACGCTGGCCATGCACATCGGGAGCCAGCTGCTCGACGCCCGGCCGTACGTCGAAGGCGTCGAGCGGCTGCTCGAGCTGGCGGGGGCGCTCAGAGCGGCGGGCGTGACCACCCTCCGGTCGCTCGACATCGGCGGGGGTCTTGGCATTCGCTACCGGGACGAAGTGCCGCTCTCTCCGGTGACGCTCATGGATGCGGTGCTGCCGCGCATCCGCGAGAGCGGACTTGCGCTGGTGCTCGAGCCCGGCCGGTACCTGGTGGGGAGCGCCGGCATCCTCCTCACCCGGGTGCTGTCGCGCAAGCACTCCGGCGGCAAGGACCTCGTCATCGTCGACGCGGGCATGAATGATCTGGTTCGGCCGAGCCACTACAAGGCGTACCACGAGATCGTCGAGCTGGAGGCGCGCGGCGGCACCGCGGTGCCGGTGGACGTCGTAGGACCGGTGTGTGAGACCGGAGACTTCCTGGCGCTCGACCGCTCGCTCCCGCCGCTCGAGCGGGGAGACCGCCTGGCCGTCCTTGGAGCCGGCGCGTACGGCTTCGTGATGAGCTCGAATTACAACTCCCGGCCGCGCGCCGCGGAGGTCATCGTGGACGAGGGGCGCTGGTGGGTTGCCCGCGCCCGGGAGTCCATCGAAGACCTCTACCGCGGTGAGCGCGCCGATTCCGCATCCACCGAGGCTCCGTGACCCCGCACCACGACGGCATTCTGATCATCGACTTCGGGTCGCAGTATACCCAGCTGATCGCGCGGCGCGTGCGCGAGGCCCACGTATACTGCGAAATCCACCCGCCGTCGCGCACGGTCCAGTGGATCCGCGACTGGAAGCCGAAGGGGGTCATCCTCTCGGGCGGACCCAATTCGGTCTACGACGACGACGTGCCCACCGCCGACCGGGCCCTGCTCGACACGAACATCCCGGTGCTGGGGCTGTGCTACGGGATGCAGCTGCTGGCCCACCTCGCCGGCGGCAAGGTCGTCCGGGCGAATCGGCGGGAGTACGGTCGAGCCGACGTTCGGATCGAGGGAGGCAGGCTGTTCGAAGGCTTTGGGAAGGGCGAGGAGACGCCGGTCTGGATGAGCCACGGCGATCACGTCGATACGCCACCGCCCGGATTCTGCGTGACCGCCCGCAGCGACAACTCGCCGATCGCGGCGTTCGAGCACCAGGAGCGCCCGTTGTTCGGCGTCCAGTTTCACCCCGAGGTGGCGCACACGCCGCGTGGCGGCGAGATCCTCAACACGTTTCTCTTCGACATCTGCGGATGCACGCCCGACTGGACGCCGGGCCATTTCATCGAATCGGAGATCGAGCGGATCCGGGGCATGGTCGCGCCGGGCGAGCGGGCGATCTGCGGCCTCTCCGGCGGCGTGGACTCATCGGTGGCCGCCGTCCTGGTCCACCGCGCCGTCGGCGACCGGCTCACCTGCATCTTCGTGGACCACGGGCTGCTGCGGCTGCACGAGCGGGAGCAGGTGGAGACGACCTTCCGCCGCCACCTCGGCATCGATCTGCGCGTGGTGGACGCGTCCGAGCTGTTCCTGCAGCGACTCGCCGGCGTGACCGACCCCGAAGAAAAGCGCCGGCGGATCGGCCACACGTTCATCGAGGTCTTCGAGACCGAGGCGCGCCAGGTCGGGCCCGGCGTGGGCTGGCTGGTGCAGGGAACGCTGTACCCCGACGTGATCGAGTCCCTGTCGCCGCGGGGCGGGCCCTCGGTGACGATCAAGACGCACCACAACGTAGGCGGCCTGCCCGAGCGGCTGCCGTTCAAGCTGCTCGAGCCGCTCCGCGAGCTGTTCAAGGACGAGGTCCGCCAGGTGGGGCGTGAGCTGGGCCTGCCGGACGAGATGGTGGGTCGCCATCCATTCCCGGGCCCGGGCCTCGCCATCCGGATCGTGGGAGAGATCACCGCCCAGTCGCTCGACATCCTCCGCCGGGCCGATCACATCTATATCGAGGAGATCCGCGCCGCCGGGCTGTATGACTCGATCTGGCAGGCGTTCGCGGTGCTGCTGCCGATTCGCTCGGTGGGAGTGCAGGGGGACTTCCGGACCTACGACCAGGTCGTGGCCCTCCGTGCCGTCACCAGCCGTGACGGGATGACGGCGGACTGGTTTCCCTTCCCCCCCGACGTGCTCGCCCGCGCGGCGAATCGGATCGCCAACGAAGTGAGCGGCGTCAACCGGGTGGTCTACGACGTCAGCTCGAAGCCCCCCGCGACCATCGAGTGGGAGTGATCGCCATGCCCGATCCGCTGATCAAGCTGCTGCGGGCCATCCTGCCGAAAGCCACGGCCGAAGAGATCGCGGACGCGGCCGAGCGGCTCGGATCGTTCATCGAGACCGGGGCCACGTGGGTCGGGGACACGGCGGACATCACCGTTCGCAAGGTGGAGAACGTCCTGAGCGGCGGCGACGTTACCCCCCGCGCCATGCCGGCGCTGCCGCGCGATATCGACGATCTGGTCTGGGCCAAGGTCACGCGCGCGGTCGGGCCGCGCGTGCAGGAGATCCGGGCTCGTGCGCGGGCGCTGCGCGACGAGCCGGATCAGCGTGAGGATATCGTGGCGTTTACGAAGGACGTCGAGTGGTTGATCGGCGAGCTGGGTTCAGCCTGGGCGCGCGAGGTGGCGCTCAGGGCCGCGCGGGTGCAGTCCCTGCCGTCTCCCTGAAGCGAGACGACCAGCCCTTCCGCAGCTTCGCCACCTTCGGCGCAATCATCGCCTGGCAGTACATCCGCTCCGGGTTGCGCGTGAAGTAGCCCTGGTGGTAGTCCTCAGCCGGATAGAAGGTCTCCAGCGGCACGACCTCGGTGACGATCCGGGCCCCGAAAACCCGCTCCCGCTCCAGCTCCGCGATCACCTCCCGCGCCGTCCGTGCCTGCTCCTGGTCGCGATAGAAGATGGCCGACCGGTACTGCGTACCGGTGTCCGGGCCCTGCCGGTTGAGCGTGGTCGGATCGTGGAAAGCGAAAAAGATCTCGGTCAGGTCACGGTACGAGATCACCTCGGGGTCGAACGTCACCTGGAGCGCCTCGGCGTGGCCCGTGGTCCCCATGCAGACGGCCTCATAGGTCGGGTGAGCAACGGTGCCGCCGGTATAGCCCGACACCACGCGCTCCACTCCCTTGAGCCGCTCGAAGACGGCCTCGATGCACCAGAAGCACCCGCCGGCAAAAACAGCGGTCT
>DATBQV010000207.1:0-2408 GCA_036560625.1 Gemmatimonadales bacterium | reverse complement strand
TCAGCTCACGGCGGGTGAGGCCGCGGAACCAGGGCCAGACGATCAGGGACGCAAGCGTGAAGCGGAGGGCGAGCAGGACCAGCGGTGACGCGAAAGCGAGCGTCTGCTTGATGATGGTGAACGAGCAGCCCCAGACGATCGCGATGGAGACGAGCGCCGTGATGCCCTGGCGCCGGGTCATCCGGCGAGGACGGGGGCTGTCGGCAGCAGCAGCGGTCGGAGGTAGCGGCCAGTATGGGACGCGGGGACCTCGGCGACTTCCTCGGGTGTGCCCTGGGCCACGATGCGGCCGCCGGCCGCGCCGGCCTCGGGACCCAGGTCGACGATCCAGTCGGCACGCTTGATGACGTCGAGGTGGTGCTCGATCACGACCACGGTATGCCCGGCGTCCACGAGCCGGTCCAGCACCTGAATGAGCACGCGGACGTCGTCGAGGTGGAGACCGGTGGTGGGCTCGTCGAGGAGATAGAGCTTGCTGCCCTCGCGCTTGCCGGCCGACAGCAGCTCGCGGGCGATCTTGAGCCGCTGCGCCTCGCCGCCGGAGAGCGTCGTGGCCGGCTGCCCGAGCCGGAGGTAGCCCAGTCCCACCTGCTGCAGCTGCCAGAGCGCGGCGCCGAGCCGCGGCTGATGGCGAAAGCGGGTGATGGCTTCGTCAACCGTCCACTGCAGGACGTCGTGGATCGAATGCCCGTGGATCTTGACGTCCAGCACGGCCGGCTTGAAGCGGCGAGCCCCGCAGGCCTCGCAGGGGACAAAGACGTCCGCGAGAAACACCATCTCGACCTGCACGTGCCCTGCGCCCTCGCAGGTTTCGCAGCGACCACCCGGCAGGTTGAACGAGAAGGTGGCCGCGCTGTACTTCCGCTGGCGCGCGAGCGGCTGCCCGGCGAAGAGCTCCCGGATTTCGTCGAATGCCTTCACGTAGGTGACGGGATTCGAGCGCGGCGACCGCCCGATCGGCGATTGATCCACCAGCAACACGTCTTCCAGCTGCTCCCACCCGGTGAGCGCCCGGACCCGGCCCACTTCCTCTCCCAGGTGCGACTTGGCCGAATGACCGCCGTGGAGCCTCGCCTCGAGGTTCCGATAGATCACATCGTAGACGAGCGTGCTCTTGCCGGAGCCCGACACACCGGTCACCACCGTGAGCGCCCCAAGCGGGATGTCCACGTCCACCGCCTCGAGATTGTGCAGCTCGGCGCCACGTACACGCAGCCAGCGAGGCCCGGCGGGGCGACGCACGCTCGGCACGGCGATACGCTTGAGGCCGCTGAGATACTGCCCGGTCAGCGAGGCGCCCGCGTCCGCCACGGCGCCGGCGTGCACCACGCGCCCACCGCGCTCTCCGGAACCCGGCCCCAGCTCGAGCATGAAATCGGCCTGGCGGATGGCCGCGAGGTCGTGCTCCACGACGACGACCGTGTTGCCGTTGTTGCGGAGTCGGCGGAGGAGGGCCAGGAGTCGATCGGTATCGCGGGGGTGCAGGCCGACCGACGGCTCATCCAGCACGTAGAGCGAGTCGACCAGGCGGGAGCCCAGGGCGTTGGAGAGCGCGATCCGCTGCGCCTCTCCGCCGGAGAGCGTCCGGGTCTGGCGCTCGAGCGTCAGGTAGCCCAGACCCACGTCGCGTAGAAACCCGAGCCGCGCGTCGAGCTGATCGAGAATCAGCTGGCCGATCAGTCGCTCGGTGGCGGTGAGGGGCAGGCCCTGCACCCAGGCATGAATGTCGTCCACCGAGCGAGCGGCCACGGCGGCGATCGTGTCCTCGCCGATGCGCACCGCGAGCGCGTCGGGGTTGAGGCGGGTGCCCTTGCAGGCGGCGCAGGTCCGGGCCAGCTGGTACTGCCGAAGGAACACGCGGATGTACTGCTTGTAGCGCTTTTCCTCGAGCCCCTTCAGGAAGGGGAAGATGCCGACGTAGCGGCCCTTCCGCCCGTAGAGCAGCTCGCGCTTCTGGGCCGCCTTGAGCTTGCTCCAGGGCGTCGCCGGATCCACGTCCAGTTGGCGGGCGCGTTCCAGCAGGATACGGCGGCGGCCTTCGTATCGGGGCTTGGTCCAGGGGTCGATGGCGCCGCGGGCCACGCTCCTCGCCGGGTCGGGGAGGATCAGCGACTCGTCGTACTCCAGGGTGGCCCCGAATCCGTTGCAGGCGTTGCACGCGCCCCGGGGATTGTTGAACGAGAAGAGCGCCGGCGTCATCGTCGCGGCCGGCGTATCGCAGCGGCTGCAGGCGGGGAACTCGGTGAAGCGCAGTCGGCCGGCATCGTGGAGCGCGAGGGCCACGCCCTCGCCTTCGGCGAAGGAGGCGGCTAGGGATTCGGCCAGACGGGCGGCGGCATCCGGGCCCGCGGTCAGACGATCCACCACCACCAGCAGCTCGGTGGCACCGGTGAGATCGAGCTTCGGCG
>DATBQV010000206.1:0-2933 GCA_036560625.1 Gemmatimonadales bacterium | reverse complement strand
GATGCTCTTCCGCGATCGCCAGCACGAGCGCCAACATGGCCTCCGCCAGCCTGACCCGCGCGGTCTCACCCTGGCTCTCGATCGCCCCGGGGAGCGTCGGGAAGCGCTGGCGTACCTGGGGAACGGTCCGCCCCAGCTCCGCCAACGCCTCCGGTGATGTGGCCGTCGAGCCCGGCCGATCCAGCAACCCCACGACCAGCCCCGTGACCACGGAGTACGGAATTTCCCGCTCGAGCTCGTAGCACTGGACTCGGCTCACACTCGCGCCCTCGAGCCCGGCCGCCGTCGACAGCCGCTCCACCAGCGTGGTCTTGCCGATCCCCGAATCGCCGCGGACGAGCGCATGACCGGCCTCGCCGCGTTGCGTTCGCTCCCAGCCCTCGTAGAGGACCCGGTATTCCGCCCGGCGCCCGATGAACGGCCGGCCGCGCCATTGGTCGGTACGCACGCTCGGGATCTTGTCCGTGACCGAGCGCTCCCACCCGCGGCGCCGCAACCGGATCGCGATGCCCTCGACCAGGTCGGATGGGACCGCGCCCAGCTCGTGCGCCAGCGTCTCCTTCCACTCCTCGAACACCCGCAGCGCCGTGAGCCGGTCGCCGTCGAATGCGCGCGATTCCATCTTGGCGCGGACCGCGTCCTCGCTCAGCGGATCGAGCACCATCATGCGATCGGCCAGCCGTTCCATGGTGCGGGTGTCCGCGGTGCGCCGGCAGCGGTCGATGAGGACGATCATCGCCTTGAGGATGGCGGGCAGCAGCCGCGCCTGCTTGCGCTCCTTCCAGCGCAGGAACTCGTCGGCGTCCGGGATGTCGAAGCCGTCGAGGAAGGCCGCCACCTCCAGCTCGGGCCGGGTGTCGTCGGCCAGGACGGCTCCGGACTCGAGACGGGTGAGATCCACCGCCACGGCCCCGTCCGCCAGCCGGATGGTGTCCCGCGTGGTCTCCAACGCCCTTCGCCCGAGCTTGGCTCGCAGCACCGAGATAGCGGTGGCCAGCGAATGCCGGCCCTCGGCGGCCGACGCACGGGGCCAGAGGAAGTCGGCCAAGTGGTCACGCCGATGCGGCGCGCGCCGCTCCACGCCGAGATAGACCAGGAGTGCCACGTGCTTCTTCACCCGAAAGCGAATGGGATCGCCGTTCGGGGCGAACAGGGCCGGAGGGCCGAGCGTGCGGAGAAAGAGCTGGGCGTCCATGGTATTTGGTACTGGTGCCGGCCTACGGTACTCGAGGCTGTCAACCGATCGTCAAACTTGTGACAAAATTGCCATATCGGCCAGGCGGGGAGCCCGGCCGTTTGGGACAAAACAAGAACGCCCGCCGGGCGGAGGACCGGACGGACGCTCTTGCTAACGGACGCTCTGGCTACCGAGCGACAGACTCAGTTCGCCGAAGTCGGCGAGGCCGACGCCCCGCCGCGCAACCCGAACTGCTGCCGCAGCGCGGGTGCGTCCGCCATGCTCCACTGCTCGGTGATCTGGCCATCCTGAATGCGGAACACGAGGATCTCACTCTCCGACGAGCCGCCGCCGGTCTGCGTCACCCGCCCGATCACGCGGTCACCGTCCGTCACCAGCTCGTCGACGGTGTACCGATGGCCGCCCGCGCGCTGGTCCTTCACCATTGCCTTGAATCCGTCACGGCCGAGCGCGGCGCCGTTGCTGGTGACGCTCTTGGCCACCAGATCGTCCGCCAGAGCGAGATCGCCCGCGTTGTAGACCTGATTTACGACTACCGCAAAGAGTGCCTTGTTCTGCTCGGCGTCCTGCGCCGAGGCCGTCGAGGTCGTGGCGCCCAGGGCGATGACCGCCCCCAGGGCAAGCCCGACCACCGCAATCCGGGTCTTCATCGCGAGCTCTCCTTCGGGTATGAATGCTGTCCCGCCCCGTCTGGGGCCTCGTTTCATATAGACGCCCGGTCCCTACGGGATGGTTGCATGGAAAGTTTTGGGGACCGGTCTCGCGTCAGGTTACGATCGGGTAACGTCCCGGAAAAGCCGCGAGGGCGCGCCGGCCTCCGCGCGCCCTCGCTTGTTTGGAACGACCGACCGTCAGCTCGGCAGTGTGAGCGAAGCGCTGGTGCCCAGCAGATGCTCGGCGGGTGCAAACGCGCCGTCGATGGTGCTGCTGAGCGTGCCGGGTGCCGCGAACAGCTGGTCGAGCGCAGCGTGCTCCGGCTGGGTGAGCGCGCGCCCCGGCCCGACGTAGGTGAAGCTCGCGCTCGACCCCGACTGCGCCGTGCCCGTGATGGTCGCGAACGCCCCGCCGTTCACCGTGACGGTGAAGCTCGCCGAGGCGGTGAAGGTGGATTGGATCTGCGTGGCGGTGAGCGTCCCGCTCAGCACGACGGTCTCGCTGCCGCGGGTCACGCCGAAAGTCGTCGTGAGCACGGCCGTGGAGCTGCCGACCGCCAGCGTCGCGACCAGGTGCGCGGAGACGGCGGGTTGGCTCAGGGCGAGGCTGTAGTCGAGGCCGACCTGATCGGTGGTGACCGACGCGGAGTTGGAGAAGTCGAGCCGGTGCGTGCCGTCCGTGATGAATCCGGTCGCCTGGGCGAAGAACGAAGACGAGGTAGTCGTCGCGGTCACGAGGTAGTCCGCGTAGGTGGTCGTGGCGTCCGCGACCAGCACCCCCAGCTTGTACTGGCTGGTCGTGCTCTGGTCGGTCAGGTCGGCGTAGCCGACCGCGTTGAGCGGCGTGGCCGGCTCTCCGGTGAGCGGATCCAGCGCGTACAGCGTGAACCGGACGCCGTTCGCGGGGCCACCGCTCGCGCTGCCATCCACGTACCGGGCGGTGCCCGCGTCCCACACGAACACATGACCCCAATAGCTCGACGGGATGAGCGAGCCCGGCCCGGTCGGCGCGGTCGCGAGCGAGGGGCGCACCGCTCGAGCGGCGAATGCCTGTTTCGCCGAGACGTCACGGGCCGCGGGCG
>DATBQV010000205.1:0-2167 GCA_036560625.1 Gemmatimonadales bacterium | reverse complement strand
CAGGTCGGCCCGCTCGTAGAGCTCGAGATAGCTCTTGAATTCACTTGAGGTGCGATCGACAAGACTCATAATATCAATCGCTTATGCAGCAGAGATAAAGGAAAGTGACCCATCGGGCACAAGCCCGTCCTGCGTCAGTCGCCGGAAAAAGTCCGTGAGTCCGGCCAGGTGCCGATACGAGAGGGCGTAATCCAGGTCGCCCAGATAGGCGCGGCATACCGGCTCCGCCACGCCCGTGCGCCGTGCCGCATCGGCGGCCAGCTCGTCCAGATGCGCCAGACCCCACTCCCTCGACTCTAACAGGCGCGAGTGGACGGCGCGAACCGGAGCTGACGGCGCGTCGCGCCGAGCTGCCCACACCGCGAACACGAACGGCAGCCCGGTCCACGCCTGCCACTCGGCGCCCAGGTCCACCTTGATCGGATAGGCCTGCCGGGCCGTGAGGAGCAGCGCGGCGTCGCCGATCACAAGCACCGCCTCGTGCGGCAACCCCGCGAGCCCCTCCAGGTCGGTCGCCTCGGCGCGCACGGTGGCGACGCGGGGAGCAATCCCCCAGCAGTGGCGGCACAGCAACTCGAGCAGAAGGACCGACGTCCGGGACGACGCGGTCAGGAGCACGGTCGAATCCGACAGCTCCTCGACCGGGCGCCGGGAAAAAAGGGCGACGCTGTGCACCGGCCCGTCACAGGTGATGGCCAGATCCGGGAGCAGATGATAGGCGGCCGCGTTGCGCGCGTACTCGACCGCGGACACCGCGCTCACGTCCAGCTCTCCCGCGGCAAGCAGGTCGTTCAGCTCCGACGCGGTGCCGGTCACCAGCTCCGCCGGCACGGGAACGAGCCCACGGTCGATCGCGCCGTAGACCGGATAGCAGTTGATCCAGGGGATGCGGCCGAGCCTCATGCGGCGTGCACCACGGGCAGGCTCATGCCGCGCCGCGCGGGTTCCTCGGGCGGCGGCGGGTCATCGAACGTGTCCCGCACCGGCTGGTAGAGACTGTCGCGCTCAACCGGCTGCTTCCCCGCCCCGCGAATCAGCCGCACCAGCTCGAGGTAGGGCATCCCCATGTCGGTGTGGGCGCCGGCCTCGTGATAGATCCTCTCGTAGATCACCGTCCCCTCGACATCGTCGCAGCCGAAGCCGAGCGCGATCTGCGAAAGGAACGGCGTCACCATGGGCCAGTGCGTCTTCATGTGGGGGATGTTGTCGAGGAACAACCGCCCGATGGCGATCGCCTTCAGGTCCTCGTATCCCGTTGTCGCCGTCCCCACCCGCCCCAGCTCCTCGCCCAGCTCATTGTGGTCGGGGTGGTAGGCCAGCGGGATGTAGGTGAGGAACCCACCGGTCTCGTCCTGAAGCGAGCGGAGCATGCCGAGGTGCTCGATGCGGTCGGCCGCCGTTTCGACGTGACCGTACAGCATGGTGCAGTTGCTGGGGATGCCCAGCTCGTGGGCGACACGATGGACCTCGAGCCATTCCTGCCCGGTGAGCTTCCGCTCAGCGATAGTCGCGCGCACGGCGGTACTGAAGACCTCCGCGCCGCCGCCGGGCAGGCTCGTAAGCCCGGCGTCCTTGAGCGCGAGCAGGACGTCCCGCGGCGTGGACTTCTCGATCCGCACCAGGTGGGCGATTTCCACGGCCGTGAGCGCCTTGATGTGGACCCCGGGATGACGCTCCTTGAGCCCGCGGATCATGTCCGTGTAGTAACTCAGCCGAAGCTTCGGATGCAGCCCGCCGACGATGTGGAACTCGCGGGTCGGCCCGCCCCGGGCCTGCTCCGCCTCCGCGTAAACCTCGTCCAGCGACCGGGTGTAGGCCCCATCCTCCTTCGGCATGCGGGCGAAGGAGCAGAACACGCAAGTGTTCCGGAGCACGCAGACGTTGGTCGGATTGAGGTGCTGGTTGGCGGAGAAGAAGACGCGGTCGCCGTTGCGCCGGCGGTTGGCGAAGTCGGCCAGCAGACCGAGGCCGAGGAGGTCGTTGGTAGCGTAGAGAGTCAGCCCGTCACCGGGGTCCAGCCGATCTCCGCGGAGGACCTTTTCGCCGATCGGGCGAAGGGCGGGGTCACGGAGGCGATCGAGGAGGGGGGACATTCGGGTAAGCTATATGGCCCACTAGCGTTTAGCCATTAGCCGTTAGCCATTAGCGGTTAGCGGCCATTACACTT
>DATBQV010000204.1:0-15827 GCA_036560625.1 Gemmatimonadales bacterium | reverse complement strand
CGACCTGGCCCGCTTTGCTTAGGCTCCAGTTCCGGACGCGGGCGGTCATCCCTGTTTCCCGGTCGGATCGTGGCCGAACCCGGCACCCCCGGTCGTGGGAGGCGGCACGCCGAACGAGCCGGGACTCGGTGAGGCGGCCGGCGACGGCCGCGTCCCTCCGAAGCCATACCCGCTGCCAGGCCCTCCCGGGGGTGGCGGCGGCACGTAGGGCGCCTGCGGCACGAGCGGCGCTTCGGTCGCGCAGAAGATCCGGGTGCCCAGGAGTCCCGCGACGTTGTGGAAGAACGTGTCGGTCGAGGCGCCGGGGATGCCGCTCGCCTGATGGCTCTGGACATTGGTCCGGATGCCGCGGAGTCGGCCCACGTCGCTCACCCGCTCGCTGATCCGAGTCGCGATGTCCACGGTGCCGGCGCCGGTCGCTGGGTCGTGCGACTCGGTGATGTCGAAGGTGTCGTTCATCAGGGGGTCGGCGATGATTGTCCCCGCGGCCTGGTCGTAGTGCCCCCACCAGATCTTACAGCGGCGGCCTCGGGATTCGAGCGTCAGAATCGCCGCGAGGATCGACTGATCGACGCCCGAGAGCGAGATCCGACAAGCCGAGCCTGGCTCCCACCGCTCCTGCGACCCAGCCATCGCGATGGCGCCTCCGACGGCGACCCGCGTCTGGCTATTCCACGAGATGGTAACCGGGGCGCTCGTCAGGTACTGCGTGCCCGCGCCTCCCTGCAACCCTTTGTGCGCGTGCCCGTTGCAGATTCCCGAGAACAAGCGTTTGAAACCATCTCGCGAGAACCCTGCATCAGTCTGCTAAGTATGCACTTTCCGCCACCTTATCCGGGACGGTCCCGCACGTGGCACGTGGTCTGCCAATCTCCATCCCACGCGTCACTCAGTCAGCTCGCGGGCCACGTCACTCGGAGGAATTATGTCGGACCGGAAGGGCTTCACCCTGATCGAGCTTCTGATCGTGGTCGTGATCATCGGCATCTTGGCCGCGATCGCGATTCCGAAGTTCGCCAACACCAAGCAGAAGGCCGTCAAGTCGAGCATGATCTCGGATCTGCGCAACTTGGCGACGGCGCAGGAGGCGTTCTACGCCGACTCCTCGAAGTATGCCACGACCTACGGCACCACGATCGCCACGGGTCAGCTCAACTTCGCCCCCAGCCAGGCCAACACCCTGGTAATCAACACCGCCTCGAACGCGAGCGGGTGGGCGGCGACGATCTCCAACCCGGGCTACTCGCCGGGCTCGTGCGGCATCTTCGTCGGCTCGACCTTCTCGGCCTCCGGCACGCCGGCTGCGGCGACGCAGGAAGGCATCGGGGTCTGCCCCTGAACGGGCTGAGTGACGCGGGGGAGGGCGAGGGCGGGAGCGGGTGCTCCCGCCCTCGTTCGTTTCCGGCCGCGCGACGGCCCCATCGCGTCGTCCCCCCGCGGTTGCATCCGCCGCCTGGGCACTGCATCCTAGCGGATGATTCCGCGACCCCTCCCGCTCCTCTGCGTCCCGTTCCTCGCGCTCGCCTGCGCCTCGCCTCCGCCGCGTGAGGCGCTGCTCGCCGCCGACTCGGCCCTGTCCCACGCCGTCGCGACCGCGGGCGTCTCCCACGGCTTTGCGAGCTACCTGAGCCAGGACGCGGTCTACCTCGAGCCGGACACCGAGTACATCCGGGGCAGGGATCGCGCTGAAGCGTTCCTCAACGGCCGCCTGTCTGACGCAAATCTCCGCTTCGGGCCCGCCCGCGCCGAAGTCTCCGGCGACGGGTCCGTCGGCTACATCGTCGGGTGGACTGAGTTGACGCAGCCCGGGCGCCCGGTCGGCCACGGGAAGTACCTCGCGTTCTGGCGCAGGCAGTCCGACGGCAACTGGAAGCTCGAGGCGTGGAACCGGAGCCGAGCCGCGGAGGGACCGCCGGCCCCGCTTCCGGCGCTCACCGACCCGGGCAAGAGTCCCGCGCGAACGGTCGACGCGGGGGCCGAGACCCGCACGCTCATCGGAATCGACTCGGCCTTCGCCGCCCTGTCGGTGGCGCGGGGCGCCGTCCAGGCGTTCACGTCGTACGCGGCACCCACCGCGGTGAGCCTCGGTGGCGGAAAGGATTTTACCGTCGGTCGCGAGGCGATCGGCCAGGAGCAGGCGGGGCCCCCCGGTCAGGTGCTCGACTGGAAGCCGGCGCTCGGCGGCGTCGGGCCGCTCGGCGACCTCGGGTGGACCGTCGGCACCTTCGTGTTCACGCCCGCCGGCGCAACCCCCCGCTCCTTCGAGGGGAAGTACCTCACCGTGTGGCAGCGAGCCGACTCCGGCTCGTGGCAGTTCGTCGCTGACGGGGGCAGCGGGAACGCTCCGCCGCCGGATCGGCGCTGAGCCCACACCCCATGATCACCGTACGGCCCGGCTCTCCGGCCGTCCTGGGCGCGCACTGGGACGGCGAGGGGACCAACTTTGCGGTGTGCTCTGAGCACGCCACCGCCGTCGAGCTGAGCCTGTTCGAGGGCTCGGACGACGTCCGCGAGCGCCAGCGAATCCCGCTCAGGGACCGGACCGGTGCCGTCTGGCATGCGTACCTCCCCGACGTGCGGCCGGGTCAGCTCTACGGCTATCGGGTGCACGGTCCGTGGGCTCCCTCCGAAGGCCACCGCTTCAATCCCGCCAAGCTGCTGCTCGACCCCTACGCCCGCGCGATCAGCGGGACGATCCGCTGGAGCGACGCACTCTCGGGCCACGTGATCGGGCATCCGGAGGAGGATCTAATCCCCGATCCGCGGGACAGCGCGGGAAGCCTGCCCAAGTGCGTCGTGGTCGAGCCCGCGTTCACCTGGGCCGACGATCGGCCGCCGAGAACCGCGTGGGCCGACACCGTCATTTACGAGTGCCACGTGAAGGGGATGACGATGCGGCACCCCGAGGTCCCGGGTCCCCTGCGCGGCACCTACCTCGGCCTCGCGAGCGACCCGATCCTGCGCCACCTTCGGAGCCTGGGCGTCACCGCGATCGAGCTGCTCCCGGTGTGCCACTTCGTGGGCGAACGGGTGCTCGCCGAGCGCGGGATGGTGAATTATTGGGGTTACAATCCGATCGGCTACTTCGCTCCGGACGTGCGGTACGCCACGGGACGCCTCGGGGAGCAGGTCTCCGAGTTCAAGACGATGGTGAAGCGGTTCCATCGAGCGGGGATCGAGGTGATCGTCGATGTCGTCTACAACCACACCGCGGAGGGCAACCATCTGGGTCCGACCCTGTGCTTCCGCGGGCTCGACAATCAGGCGTACTATCGCCTCGACGCCGCCAACCCCCGGCATTACCTCGACTACACCGGCTGCGGCAATACCATGGACATCAGGCGGCCCGAGATGCTCCGATTGGTGCTGGACAGCCTGCGGTACTGGGTGGAGGAGCTGCACGTGGACGGCTTTCGCTTCGATCTCGCTCCGGCGATCGGCCGGGACCCGGAGGGGTTCGACTCGCGGGCCCGGTTCTTCGAGTTCGCGCGGCAGGACCCGGTGCTCGCCGAGGTGAAGCTCATCGCCGAGCCGTGGGACCTGGGGCCGGACGGATACCAGCTTGGCCGCTTTCCGGCCGGGTGGGCCGAGTGGAACGGCAAGTACCGTGACACCGTCCGGGCGTTCTGGCGGGGCGACCCAGGCCAGCTGCCCGAGCTCGCCGCGCGGCTCACGGGCAGTCCCGATCTCTTTGCGGGCGCGGGTCGCGCCCCGCAGGCCGGCGTCAGCTTCGTCACCTGTCACGACGGCTTCACCCTCCACGACCTCGTGAGCTACGAGCACAAGCACAACGAAGCGAACGGCGAGGAGAACCGCGACGGCAACGACCACAACCTGAGCCGCAATTGGGGAGCCGAGGGTCCAACGGAGGTTGCCAACATTCTGCGGATCCGGGAGCGGATGCAGCGCAACTTTCTGGCGACGCTCGCCTGCTCGCTCGGCGTGCCCATGCTGGCCCACGGGGACGAGCTGGGTGGACTGGCAGCTCACGCCCGCCCGGCGCGAGCTGCTCGACTTCACCCGGCGGGTCCTCCAGCTGCGCGCGACCATGCCGCTGCTCCGCCGCGGCGCGTTCCCGGTGCCGGCCACCGATGGCGGCCTCGGGGACGTCGCCTGGATCCGCCCCGACGGGCAGCCGATGAGCGAAGAAGACTGGGGCCACACGCACGCCCACGTGCTGGGGATGCTGGCCTCCGACGGCGTCGAGGCCCTGCTGCTCCTGCTCAACGCCGCCGGACGCTCGCGACCGTTCGTCCTGCCCGCCGGGCCCGGGGCGGGCGAGTGGCGCGAGGTGATCCACACGACGCACGCGGGGCTCGAGCTCGCGCACGGCTCCGTCGCCGTGCCCGCGCGAGCGCTGGTGCTGCTCCGGTTCCAGGCGGTGGGATGAGCCTCGCCACCGCCGCCCCGCCGATTCTGGCGACCTACCGCCTCCAGCTGCACGCCGCCTTCCCGCTGTCCCGCGCGCGCGACCTCGTTCCGTATCTCGCCCGACTCGGCGTCACTCACCTGCATGCGTCGCCAGTGCTCCGGGCGCGCGCCGGCAGCACCCACGGCTACGACGTCGTCGATCCGGGCCAGCTCAACCCCGAGCTCGGCGACGAGGATCTGCTGGAGCGGCTCGTGGCCGCCGTGCGCGGCCATGGGATGGGGATCGTCCTCGACATCGTGCCGAACCACATGGCGACGTCGCCGGAGAACTGGCGCTGGGAGGATGTGCTGACCCACGGCCCGGCGTCGCCCTACGCCCGCTGGTTCGATATCGAGTGGCGCACCGGCGGTCCCGAGCTGCACAGCCGGGTGCTCATCCCGATCCTGGGCGACGCCCGCCCGACCGTGCTCGGGCGCGGGGAGCTGCAAGTGGTCTTTGCCGGACGGGAGCTGCGGGTGCGGTATCACGAGCACACGTTCCCTCTCGACCCCTCGACCTGGCCGCTGGTGCTCGAGCGGGCGCTGGTCGAGTGCGCGACGGACCTCGGGCCGGATCACGCGGCAACCCGCGAGCTGCGGGAGATCATGGTGTCGCTCCACCGCCTGCCGCGGCGAACCGCGCGCAAGGCCAAGACGATCGCCCGCCGCCGGCGCCTCACGGCCGAGGGGCTCCGCCGGCTGCGCCGCCTTTGTACCCAGTCGCCTGAGGTCCGCCGGAGGGTGGAGCGCGCCGCGGCCCGCTTCGCCGAGGGGCCCGAGGGGATCGCCCGGATGCGGCGCCTGCTCGATCTTCAGGCCCATCGCCTCGTGCACTGGCGGCGCGCGGCGCGGGAGATCAACTACCGCCGTTTCTTCGACGTGAACGATCTCGTGTCGCTCCACATGGAGGACCCCGAGGTCTTCGCGCGGAGTCATGCGCTCGTGCTCGACTGGATCCGCGCGGGCTACATCGACGGCCTGCGCATCGATCACCCCGACGGGCTGCTCGATCCGCTCGGCTATCTCCAGCGGCTGGCCGAGCACGGCTTCGGCCGGCGCGAGGGTGAGCGGGCGCCGGTTTTCGTCGAGAAGATTCTCTCGCGGGGCGAGCGTCTCCGCGAGGCGTGGCCGGTCGCCGGCACGACCGGGTACGACTTCCTGAACGAGGTCGAGGCGCTGTTCATCGATCCGGCCGGGGCCGCCCAGGTGGAGCGCGACTATCGGCGCATCGTGCGCCGGCACGTCGGCTTCACCATCGCGGCGCTCGAGGGCAAGCGCCGCGCGCTCGAGACCGGGCTTTCCGCCGGGGTGCATCGGCTGGCCGCGAGGCTGCTGCGACTCTCCAGCCGCGGCGGTCCCGGTCGCGTGCGCCCCCACGATCTCGCCCGCGCGATCAGCGAGACGATCGTGCACCTCCCCGTGTATCGCACCTACGTCGATGAGCGCCGGGTCGAGCCCACCCCCGCCGACCGCGCGCTGCTCGAGGATGCGCTCGCTGCGGCGCGGCCGAGCGGCCGGGCGTCGTCGGCCGCGTTCGACATGCTGGCGGCGGCGCTGCTTGGCGATGCCACGCCGGGCACGCCCGACGAGGAGCGCCTGCGGCGGCGGTTCGTGCAGCGCTTCCAGCAGCTGAGCGGACCCGCCACCGCCAAGGGCGTGGAGGACACCGCGTGCTACGTCCACGTGCCGCTGCTGGCCCGGAACGAGGTGGGCGGCGCCCCCGACGCGCCGCTCGACGATGCGGTCGCGGCGCTGCACGAAGGCAATGCCCACCGGGCGGCCTGCTGGCCCGGCACGCTGCTCACGGTCACCACCCACGACACCAAGCGATCGGCTGACGTGCGATCGCGGCTCGACGTGCTCTCCGAGCTGCCCGATGAGTGGGAGGAGCGGGTCTATCGCTGGCGCCGGCTCAACCGGCCGCTCCGGACCAAGGCCCGCGGACAGCTCCTGCCCGACGCCAACACCGAGTACCTGGTGTATCAGGCCATCGTGGGCGCGTGGCCGCTGGAGCTGATCGGCCAGGCCCCGACCGAGCTGCCCGCGGGGCCGCTGGCGCTCTTCCGCGATCGGGTCGCCGCATACGCCCAGAAGGCGGCCCGCGAGGCCAAGCTCGAGACCAGCTGGGTCGAGCCCGATGCGGACTTCGAGGGGGCGCTCGACCGGTTGGTGCGCGGCGCGCTCGACCCGGCGGTGGCACCGGACTTCCTTGCCGACATGACCGCTTTCGTGGGCCGGATCGCGAGACCGGGCCTCTGGAACGCTCTGGCGCGTCTGCTGCTGCATCTGACGGCTCCGGGCGTGCCCGATCTCTATCAGGGGGACGAGCTGTGGAACTTCCTGCTCGTGGATCCCGACAACCGGCGCCCCGTGGACTTCGAGCACCGGGCGGCGCTGCTCGACGAGCTGGTCAGTGATTTCGAGGACGACGCGGAACGCCCGGCACTGCTGCGGGGGCTGGTGGAGCGGCCGGAAGACGGACGGCTCAAGCTCCACGTGCTCCAGCGCACCCTGCACGTCCGCGCAGCCATGCCCGGTGTCTTCCGGGGATCGTGCTATCAGGCACTGGAGGTGGAGGGGCCGGCCGCGACGAACGTGTTCGCGTTTCTCCGGCAGGGACCGGAGGGGACCGTCGTAGTCGCGGTTCCGCGGCTCGTCGCCCGGGGTCTCATGCCGGGCCAGCTCCCGCCGGCCCGGTGGACCTGGTCCGGCACCCGGGTCCTGCTCCCCGACGCGTTCGCCGGCACCCGATGGAACAATCCCTTCACGCTGGAGCGACTCGTCGGCGAGGCGGGCGGGCTGGACGCCGGGGATCTGTTTAGTACCTTGCCCGTGGCGCTCTGTCTCGCCGCGCCTGTGGCCTGACCCGCCGTCGTCCCCCACCCGGTCTGTCTCCCATGCATCTCAAACCGCTTGCTCCCGGGTCCGCGCCGGATCTGACCGACGCCGCGGCCACGCCGCCCCCGGGCCTCCCCGACAAGGACGTACTGCACGACCAGCTCGACCGGGTCGCCGATCGGACGGACAAGCTCCAGACGGCGCTCGTGGCGGAGGGGACGCGGGCGCTGCTCGTGGTGCTCCAGGGGCGCGACGCCGCCGGCAAGGACGGCGTCGTGCGCCATCTGTTCGGCCGGTTGAATCCCATGGGGCTCGAGCTGACGAGCTTCAAGGTGCCGTCTCCGCTCGAGCTGAGGCATGACTTTCTCTGGCGGATCCACCAGGCCGTGCCGTCCCACGGGAAGATCGGGATCTTCAACCGCTCGCACTACGAGGACGTCCTGGTGGTACGCGTGCATGGCCTGGTGCCGGCGGCGGTCTGGGGCGCGCGCTTCGAGCAGATCAACACGTTCGAGCGATACCTCTCCGACAACGGCGTCACGATCCTCAAGTTTTGTCTGCACGTGTCACGGGAGGAGCAACGCAAGCGGCTGCTCGCCCGGTTGGACGATCCGGACAAAAACTGGAAGTTCAACGCGAGCGACCTGCGGGAGCGCGACCGGTGGGACGACTACACCGAGGCCTACCGCGACGCGCTCGCGCGGACCAGTACGACCTGGGCTCCGTGGTACGTCGTCCCGTCGGATCGGAAGCCGGTACGCGATCTGTTGATTGCGGAGGTGGTGCTGGAGACGCTGGAGCGGATGAAGCCGGTGTACCCCCCGGTGCCCGGAGAGGTGGCCCAGCTCAAGGCAATGTTGGCGAAGTGAGCGTCAGGTCTGACCGTCCGGCCCCACCAGGATCACGGCGACGTCGTTGCCGAGCACGACGTACGGCGCGCGGTCGCCCACGACCTGGATCATGGTGTTGACCAGGTTCTGGTCGCTGGAGGAGAACCGGATCGCGACCTGGTAGGTGGCGCTGGTCCCGCCGCCCGGCGGCGTAAAGTTCTCGAATTCGAGCGTGTAGTCCGGCCGGACGAAGCTGAAGCCCTGCGAGAGGTAGGACACCAGCTCCGGGGGCACGACGCCCGGGCCGGCGTCGGTCGGCCATTGGCCGGAATCGTAGAACTTGGTGAAGGCTGCGAGCCGCACGGTCTCCATGTCGGACGTGGCCTGCGCCGTGAGCGCGCGGTGCTTCAGCTCGATGTAGCGCATGATCATGATGCCCGCGAGAATCGAGATCACGATCATGGCGATGAGGATCTCGACGAACGTGAACCCGCGGCGATCGCGTCGCGTCACTTGTGCGATCTCTCGGCCAGGACGCGGAAGCTGTTGCCCACGAACCCGGGGAGCGCGTCCCCGGAGTTGAGCGTCAGGTGGACCGTGCCGTTTTCGCCCCGGAGCGTGTAGCGGTCGCCTTCGTGCTGCTCGTAGGTGACATAGGCCGTGGCGGCGCCGGCCTCGGCGAGCGAGCGGGGCAGCCGGCCTTGAGCCATCCGGAAGCGCTCAATCCGTTGCATCGTCGTCGCCATGCCGATGCGAAGGCTCGCATCCTGCGCGGCGGTTGATTCCGGCTTCGGCGCCGTGGGCAGGAGCCACGTCGGTTGTTCCACCGCGAGATAGATGCCCACGCCGAGCAGAATCGTGAGGCCGCCCGCGATGATGGGCGACACCCGCTTCCGCTCCAGCTCTTGTTTCGCCGCGAGCGCCCGCTCGGCCTGACGCTCTTCGCCCTGTTTCCGCACGACCTCGACGGCGGCGTCGAAGAGCGCCTGCTTGTGCGGTACCTGGGCAGTCCGGTCGGGCATCGTCACGTGGGATCCGCCCTCAGAGGGAAACCGTCTCACCGGCGAGCGCCCGAGCGACCTGCCCGGGGAACTCGCGAATGTCTATCGGCTTGGTGACGTAACCGTCGAAGCCTGCCGCCATCGCCCGCTCCCGGTCGCCGGCCATCGCGTGGGCCGTGAGGGCCACGACCCGGACCCGCGCGTGTGGGGATTGGCGGATCTCTTCCAGCAACGCAAACCCATCCTTCCCGGGCAGCTGGATATCCATCAACACCAGCTCCGGGGCGCTCGCGGCGATCGTCTCCAGGAGGCCTTCGCCATTCCAGAGCGCCGTCACCTCGTGGCCCTTCAGGGTCAGGAGGGTGCGGAACAGCTTCATGTTGTCCGGGCTGTCCTCGACGATGAGGATTCGGGACACGGTCGGCCTCCCGACGGTCGCAATTCCGGAGCCCCAGGGAGCAAGACTCAGGCCACTGAAAACACGTCCAACCGTCAGCCCTGCACGCGCTTGAGGACGGCCTTCACCCGCGCGACTAAAGACCGGGTCTGCACCGGTTTGTTGCGGTAGTCCCGGGCCCCGAGGTCGAGGGCCTTCTCCTTGGTCTCCCCGGCGTGGGAGGTCAGCATAATGACCGGGAGCCCGGCGGTTCGCGTCTGGGCCCGGAGCTCCTCGAGGACCTCCAGGCCGTCCAGCGAGTCGTCGACGGGCAGAGCCCCCCGCCACTATAGGGCGATCGACATCGCGCCGGTCCGTTGAGATTGACCGATTATTGCGCTACGATTCCGCCCTGCTTCTGGTGGCCACGACCGCTCGCCCCGTGCCCCCGAGCCCTCCCATGTCCGCACCTCGTGGCTGACCGTGCGTCCTGATGCTCTCGCAGTGATAGGCCTCGGGGCGATCGGCGGCTCGGTGGCCTGGCAAGCGCGCTTGTCCGGCGTCCCCCGGGTCGTCGGATTCTCTCCCGAGCGAGCGGAGGGCGTCGCGGCGCTGAAAGCCGGCGCGGTAACCGAGCTGGCGGATTCGCCGATCGAGGCGGCGCGGCGGGCCGGGCTGGTGCTTCTGGCCACGCCGCCTGATATCACCCTCCAGCTTATCGGCCGTCTGGCTCCCGTGCTTGAGCCGGGATCGGTCCTCACCGACGTCGCAAGCGTGAAGGCGGCCGTGGTGAGGTGTGCCGTCTCGGCCGGTCTGACCACCCGCTTCGCCGGCGGGCACCCCCTCGCCGGCACCCACGGGTCGGGGTTCGCCCATGCCCGTCCCGACCGGCTGCGGGCCTGCGTCGTCTATGTCTGTCCCACCGGGGCGGAGGGCGACGGGGCCGCCCGCACGGTCATGGGGTTCTGGGAGCGCACGATGGAGGCGTATCCCGTGCTGATCGATCCGGTGCTGCACGACCGCCAGCTTGCCTGGACCAGTCACCTGCCGCAGGCGGTGGCGTACGCGCTCGCGAAGGCGCTCGCCGACCGGGCGCTGGGCGGCGTGTCGTTCGGCACCGGCGCCCGCGATACCATGCGCCTGGCCGCGAGCAATCCGGAGCTCTGGCGCGAGATCTTCCGGCAGAACCGCGAGGCGCTGCTCCAGGCGATTGATGGCGCGGGCGCGTCGCTCGCGGAGCTGCGCCGGCTCGTCGCCGCCGGGGACGACGCGGCGCTCGACGCGTATCTCTCCCGGGCGGCCGCGTTCCGCCGCGGGCTCGACCCATGACGCGTCGGGGACCCGCCTCGTGATCGTCGGCGGGACGGTGCGCGTCCCCGGCGACAAGAGCCTCACCCATCGCGCGCTCCTTTTCGGCGCGCTCACGCCGGGCACGAGTCACATCGGCGGCGCCCTGACATCGCTCGATGCGCGTTCCAGCGCTCGGGTCGTGCGCCAGCTCGGCGCCGAGGTGAGCCCGCTCCGTCCCGACACGCTGGTCACCCTTCGCGGACGCCGTCGCTTTCGCCGGCCCGACGCGCGCCTTGATTGCGGCAACTCGGGGACGACCACCCGTCTCCTCCTCGGCCTCCTTTCGGCACACCCATTCTCGGCCACGCTCACCGGCGACGCGTCGCTGCGTCGCCGGCCGATGCGCCGCGTGACCGAGCCGCTCGGTCGGATGGGCGCCCGGTTCACCGAGCTCGCCGAGCGTGACGAGCTGCCGCTGACGGTGCGGGGCGGCCGGCTCGTACCGCTGCGGTACGAGCTTCCCGTGTCGAGCGCCCAAATCAAGAGCGCGCTCCTGCTCGCGGGACTCGCGGGCGGCGTCGAGGTGGCGATCCGCGAGCCTCACGGACGTTCTCGCGACCACACGGAGCGCATGCTCCGGGCTTTCGGGTTTCGCGTAGACGAGCAGGATGGCTGGATCGAGTTCGCACCGACCGGGCGATTGGAGCCGTTCTCGATGCAGGTCCCGGGAGATCCGTCGTCGGCCGCTTTCCTGGTGGGCGCCGCCGCGCTCGCCGAAGGCGGCGATCTGCGCATCGCCGGCGTCGGCCTCAATCCGACCCGGATCGGCTTTCTCGACGTCCTGCATCGCATGGGCGGACGCGCGGTGGTCGAGCGCGTGGAGCTGCGCTACGGTGAGCCGGTGGGCGACCTGGTTGTCGCGCCGGCCGCGCTCACGGGCACCGAAGTGGACGCCGGAGAGATTCCGGGACTCATCGACGAGATTCCCATGCTCGCCGTGCTCGCGTCCCGCGCGTCGGGGACGACCGCGTTCCGCCAGGTGGGCGAGCTGCGGGTCAAGGAGAGCGACCGGCTCGGCCTGATCGCCGCCAATCTTCGCGCCGTCGGCGCCAGGGCCGAGGTGTCCGGCGACGATCTGCTCGTCGAAGGCGGCGACTTCGTGCCCCGCGGCCGAGTGCGCACCGCCGGCGATCATCGGTTGGCGATGGCGTTCGCCGTAATGGGCACGCTGCCGGGTGCCCGCGTGTCGGTGGACGACATGGCGTGCGCGGCGGTGAGCTTCCCCGGCTTTTCCGCGACGCTACGCTCCATCCGGAGGCGACGGCCATGAGCGGCAGCGTCATCGCGATCGACGGCCCGGCCGCGTCGGGCAAGTCGAGCACGGCGCGGGCCGTGGCGGAGGCGCTGGGCTTCCAGCATCTCGACTCGGGCGCGCTGTATCGTGGGGTTACCCTGGTGGCGCTTCGCGAGGCCGCTGATCGCGGCGCCGGCACCGCCGCCGCGCCCGGCGCCCCCCGGGACCCGCTGCGCGTGGTGGACGCGGAGACCATCCTTCGCGCCGCGGAGGACTGGGGGCTCCGCCTCCTGCCGGACGGTCACGGCTTCAGTGCGTACCTGCAAGGCGAGCCGGTCGATGCCGCCATCCGCTCCCCGGAGGTCACGGCCCGTGTATCCGCTGTCTCCGCGCTTCCGGTGATCCGCGAGTGGGTCAACATCCATCTGCGGGCAACGGTGCGGGCCGGGATGGACGTCGTTGTCGACGGACGCGACATCGGGACGGTGGTCTTTCCCGACGCGCTGCTCAAGATCTTTCTCACCGCGTCGCCGGAGGCGCGAGCGGGACGCCGCCTGGTCCAGCGCGGCAGCCCGACCGATCCCGGGACGGTGGCGGAGGAGGCCACCTTGCTGGCGGCTCGCGATCAGGCCGATTCCACGCGCGCCGTGGCGCCCCTCCGTCGGGCCGACGACGCCATCGATCTCGACACCACCAGCCTGAGCTTCGCCGACCAGGTGGCGCGCATCGTCAGCCTTGCGCGAAACCGGCTTCCTGGATACACTTAGCGGCTTCCCCCGCGACACTTTCGCCGCGGCCGGAACCACCCCAACCCGCGGCCCCGCCGGCGCGGTTGTGCAAAGGAATCCTGCTGTGCCCACCCTCGATGAATCCCTGAAGGCCCCCGCCCAGATCGCGTCTCCCACCGGCCTCCGCGTCCGCCCCGACCTCTACGACGAGGACTATTCGGAGCAGGACTACGAGCAGATGCTCTCGATGTACGAGGGCACCATGTCTCAGATCGCCGAAGGGGAGATCGTCAAGTCCAAGGTCCTGCGCGTCACCGAGAACGCCGTCATCCTCGACGTCGGCTTCAAGTCCGAGGGGTCGGTGCCCCTCGACGAGTTCAAGGAGCCGCCCAAGGAGGGTGAGGAGGTCGAGGTCTTCCTCGAGCACCTCGAGGACCAGGAAGGCGCGGTCGTCCTGTCGAAGAAGAAGGCCGACTTCATGCGGGTCTGGGAGAAGATCCGCGTGGCCTATGAGGCCGAGCAGCCGGTGGAGGGCACGCTGGTCAAGAAGATCAAGGGCGGCGTCGTGGTGAACCTCATGGGCGTCGATGCATTCCTCCCCGGCAGCCAGATCGCGCTCCGGCGGGTGCCGAACATCGACGAGCTGCTGGGGCACACCTACGAGTTCAAGATCATCAAGCTCAACAAGCGGCGCCGGAACATCGTGGTCAGCCGCCGGGTGATCCTCGAGAACGAGCGGGCCCACAAGCGCGAGCACCTGATGAAGGAGCTGGCGGTGGGTCAGGTGCGGAAGGGCGTGGTCAAGAACATCACCGACTTCGGCGCCTTCATCGATCTCGGCGGCGTGGACGGCCTGCTGCACATCACCGACATGTCGTACGGCCGGGTCTCGCACCCCACCGAAATGGTGCAGATCGGCGCCGAGGTCGAGGTCAAGATCCTCGACATCGACTGGCAGCGCGAGCGGATCAGCCTCGGGATGAAGCAGCTCCAGACGTATCCCTGGAAGGACGTGGCGGCCAAGTTCCCCGTCGGCACGCGGGTCCAGGGCAAGGTCGTCTCGATCACCAACTACGGGGCCTTCGTGGAGATCGAGCCGGGCATCGAAGGCCTGGTGCACATCTCCGAGATGAGCTGGACGCGCAACGTGCGCCATCCGTCCAAGATCGTGTCCATCGGCGAGACCATCGAAGCCGTCGTGCTCAAGGTCGATGAGGCCGAGGAGAAAATCTCGCTCGGCATGAAGCAGACCGAGCAGGATCCGTGGATGGTGCTGCCGCTCAAGTACCCGGTCGGCACGCGCATCAGCGGGAAGGTCCGCAACCTCACGAGCTTCGGCGCGTTCGTCGAGATCGAGCCGGGCATCGACGGCCTGATTCACATCTCCGACATGAGCTGGACCAAGCGGGTGCAGCACCCGTCCGAGGTCGTGAAGAAGGGCGACGCCGTGGACGTCGTGATCCTCAACATCGACGCCGAGAACAAGCGGATTTCGCTCGGGTTGAAGCAGGCCCAGGACGATCCGTGGCTCCACATCGGGGAGACCTACCCCATCGGCATGGAGCTGCGCGGCAAGGTGCTCCGCCTGATGGACAAGGGCGTCGTCGTCGACGTGGGGAACGACATCGAGGGCTTCGTGCCCATGTCCCAGCTCGGGCTGCCGAACCTCGAGAACCCCGCGGACGCCGTGAAGGAAGGGCAGGCGGTCGAGCTCAAGGTGCTGGAGGTGGACCCGATCCACCACCGGATCGTGCTCGCCGCGGTCAGCTGGCCGGCCGAGGAGCCCCCGGCCGAGGCGCCGGCGCCGGCCTGATCTCCGGCCTTTCTGGCTTCCAAGAGCGGGCTCCGGTGACGGGGCCCGTCTTTCTTGAGGGACTGAGAGGCACAGAGAACTGCACGCCACAGAGGCACAGAGACACAGAGAAGATGCGGATGTAGTGGGTGCCCTGCCGAGCATCACGGTGCCCGGCGGACGACCACTACGAACAGCTGTTCCTCCGTGCCTCGGTGCCTCTGTGGTTCGCAGTTCTCTGTGTCCCGGTTGCAGTTGCGTCAGTTGGCGATGCGGACGATGCCGGAGCGCAGGACCGGCACGTTGAAGTTGATCAGAAGGCCGAGCGGAAGACGCTTGAGCTTAAGGTAGGTCAGCAATTGGGCCTGGTGGACGGGGTGCAGCTTCTCGACCGACTTGAGCTCGACGATGATGGAGCCGGCGACGATCAGGTCGAGACGGTAACTCTGGTTGAGCTGAAGGCCTTTGTAGTGCAATGAGAGCGGAATTTCGCGGTCGAAGACTACGTTTCGCAGGCGCAGCTCGTGGCAGAGGCACTCGAGATAGACCGCCTCGAGAAGCCCCGGGCCCAGGCACCGGTGCACCTCGATGGCGGCACCGATGATGTCGTAGGTGACGAGATTAAGGTGTTGTGGTGGTGCGGTCACCGCGGTCATAGGGGCCTCCCGGGGCTCGGCACGACCATAGCGCGCCAACCGCCAAAGCCACCATCATTGCTCGTCGCCCCGGACCATCCGAACGCTCCCATTCGATCCTCGTCTCTGTGCCTCCGTGCCTCTGTGGTTTGCAGTCCTCCGTGCCTCGGCAGTTCTCTCCGTGCCTCCGCGCTTCGCGTTATATTCTTGCCCACGATGCCCGACCCCCGCGCCCTCCTCGAAGACCTCCATCACCGCCAGGCGCTCGCCGAGCAGGGCGGGGGCGCCGGGCGGATCGCGCAACAGCACAAGAAGGGGAAGCTCACCGCGCGGGAGCGGCTCGATCTGTTGCTCGATGAGGGCAGCTTCGTCGAGCTGGACCGCTTCGTCACCCACCGCGCCAGCGACTTCGGGCTGGCCGAGCAGTTCTACCCCGGCGACGGCGTCGTCACCGGCTACGGCCGCATCGACGGGCGCGTCGTCTACGTCTTCTCCCAGGACTTCACCGTCTTCGGCGGCTCGCTGTCCGAGGCCCACGCCGAGAAGATCTGCAAGGTGATGGACCTCGCCGTGCGGAACGGGGCGCCGGTGATCGGGCTGAACGACTCCGGCGGCGCCCGCATCCAGGAAGGC
>DATBQV010000203.1:0-1989 GCA_036560625.1 Gemmatimonadales bacterium | reverse complement strand
CGGACACGGCTCGCACGGTAGGCGCGGGGGCGGCAGCGACCGGAGCCGGCTTGGCAGGCTCAGGCGTCGGCTCGACGTTCGTGGGGGGCGGGGGAGCTGCCAGGGCCGATTCCGGCGCCGCCGCGGGTGCCTTGGCCTTGTTGGCGGCCGCGGACTTGCCCGCCGGCGATTTCTTCGGCGCCGCCGCCGCGGGTCGCGTCTCCGGGGGCGCTTGGGCCACCGGGGGTTCCGCCGGCTGGGGCGCTGCGGTCGACGGAGCCTCGACCGGCGCAGGCGCCGTGGCCACCGCACCGCTGTCCGGAGCCGACCCCGCATGCGTGCTCGGCCGCGCCTTGATCACCATGAGGATGATGACCAGAGCCGCGAGCACCCCACCCCCGACCATCGCGAGCGTGCGTCGGGTGAGCGGGAGGCGAGCGGTGATCACCGGGAGAGGGAAGCGGGTCTTGATTGCCGCGAGCGGGACGCGAGCCTTGGTCACCGCGAGCTGGAGGCGGCCCTTGATCGCCGCGAGCAACGGCACCGCGGGCTTGGCAGCCGGGGCGGCGGCCGCAACCCCGCCCTGTGTGTCGACGGCCGCGGCGGCTCCGGCCGCGGCGGTTCCGGTCGCGATCGCGCCGGTGCGAGGCGTCGCGGTGAGCGGCACCGGGGTCCGGAGAAGCGGGATCGGACTCTTGGGCGTCGTCACGCCGATCGCCCGTCGCTGCCCGGTCTTGGCGATCGCGATGAGCTGACTGCGGGTCGGGTCGTCCGGCGTGAGCGTCGGTGACCCGATCGCCGCGATGACGTCCTCCACCGAAGGCCAACGCTCGGCCGGATCCTTCGCCATCATGCGCATCACGGCCGCGCGCAAGCCCTCGGGGCAGTCGGGGCGCACCGTCTCCATCGGGACGGGCTCCTGATGCACATGCGCGTACATCATCGCCATCATGCCGCCGCCATGGAACGGCGGCTTGCCTGTCAGCATCTCGTAGGCGACGACGCCCAGCGAATACTGGTCGGACGCGCCCGTCACCCCCTGCGCCGCGACCTGCTCCGGACTCATGTACGTCGGCGTTCCGACGGACAGCCCGGTGCTCGTCAGCTGCTCGGCCTCGGACACCTTGGCGATGCCGAAGTCGGTGACCACGGCCCAGCCTTCGTCGTCGATCAGGATGTTCCCGGGCTTGATGTCGCGGTGAATCACGCCACGCCGGTGCGCGTAGCCGAATGCGCTGGCGGTCTGGCCCAGGATGGCCTGCACCATCGGGACGGGCAGCGGTCCCAGCTCGCGGATGATCGAGTCGAGCGAGCGACCCTCCACGTACTTCATGACGAAGTACAGCAGCCGCTCGCTGTGACGCACCGCGTAGATCGGAATGATGTTGGGGTGGCTGAGCGACGCCGCCGTCTTGGCCTCGCGCCGGAAGCGCTCGACGCCGTCGCCGAGGCTCAGCACCGGCGACATGACCTTGATCGCCACCTTGCGGTCGAGCGCGATGTCATGCGCGAGATAGACCGTCGCCATGCCGCCGCGACCAAGCTCGCCCGCGATGTCGTAATCGCCGAGGGTGGCGGCTCGAAGGGCCTCCAGCTCCTCGCGATCGGTAACCGGCAATCCGCTCGACTCGGCGGGTGCGACGGGCTGTTGGGGCAGATCCGCGCTCATGGGCTCTCGGTTTCGGGCGACGCGGGCCGGCAGCCCGGGGTCGCCACAGCAGGAGAACATGCAGGAAACCCCAAGGCGCTGCAATGGCGGGGCCGGGGCCGGACCGCGGGCCGCAAATGAACCCGGGGATCTAAGCCAGGCCGACGACCAAAGGCATCGGGCGGAAGCCGGCGACGGATGGGCGTCCGAACCTGCACGCCACCACGGGTGAAGCCGTCGACTCGGTTCACACCAGACATCCCTGTCCAGCAACGACTTGGGCCATCGGCTGCTGGGTGGGCGCCACTGGTGCTGCCCAGAAATCGATCAACCGGAAGCCGGCTGCCAGCCGCTGCTCCGGG
>DATBQV010000202.1:0-5329 GCA_036560625.1 Gemmatimonadales bacterium | reverse complement strand
GCGGCGAGCCCGCCAAGGATGCATGCCGCGCGGATCAGCTCCCCGGTCTTGCCCCGATGCACGGCGGTAAGCTCGGCCCGATCGAGCAGCCGGCCCTCGGCCTCGAGATCGAGCCACTGACCCCCGACCATCCCCTCGATGCCCCCGGCCTCGAACAGGGCGGCCGCCATCCGGCCGAGCCCGCGCGCACCGACCCCGAGCCCGGCGGCTGCGCCGGCGAGCACCTGCGCGGCGACGGGCACCAGCAGGTATCCGGCACGAGTCGCCACCGGCACACCGAACCGACGATGGGTCGTGGGGCGGCCGCGGCGGAGGTCGTCGTCGTCCATGCAGGGGAGGTCGTCGTGCACCAGCGAGTACGTATGCACCGTCTCGACCGCGGCCGCGACACCGACGATCGCCGGCGCGCGCCCGCCGACCGATCGATATCCGGCCATGACGAGCGCCGCGCGCACCCGCTTGCCCGGACTGCGGAGCGCGTACCCCAGCGCCGCGCCGTCGGGTGCGGGGACCTCGGTCTCGAGCCTGGCTGCCCAGCGCTCGAGCAGCGCGTCGGTCGCGTCGCGGGCTTCGGTGAGCAGCTCCTCCGCCGACGTCGAGACCGCCTCAGCCATCGATTTCGCCGAGGCGGAGCGTCCCGTTCGCGTCCTCCAGCACGGTGCGGACCCGCACTTCGGCCGCGGCGAGCCGCTCCCTCGCGGAGCGGAGGCAGGCGACGCCCTGCTCGAACAGCGCCAGCGCCGTGTCGAGATCGAGATCCTCCCCCTCGAGGCGGCGGACGATCTCCTCCAGACGGGCCAGCTCGTCGGCGAGGGGCGCCGGCTTTCCAGACGGCGAATTGGTCATGCGGTCAGTCGGCGTGGGCGGGGACGTCGCCGTCGGCCACGCGGAGGGAGAACGGACTGCCGTGGGGGAAGTCGGCGAGGAGGCGCAGCACGCGGCCGTCGGCGCCGCGCGGCACGGCGTACCCACGGTCGAGCACCCGGAGCGGGCTCAGCGCGTCGAGCTGGGCGGCCAGGCGGTCGGCCAGATGGCGGCGGCGGACGAGCCCATCGTTGAGGGCGACCTCGAGCCGATCGCCGGTACGCTCCAGCCGCTCGGCCGCGAGCCGTGTCCGCCGCGCGAGGCCGCCGGCCAGACGGGCGCCCAGGTCGCCCACGAACCGGCGCACCGCCCGCGCATCCGGCAGCGCCAGCTCGGCCGCCGCCGAGGGGGTCGGCGCGCGCACGTCGGCCACGAGATCGGCCAGCGTGATGTCGGTTTCGTGCCCGACCGCCGACACGGTGGGGACCCGGACCGCCGCGAGCGCCCGGCAGACCGCCTCGTCGTTGAACGCCGCGAGGTCTTCCCTGCCCCCGCCGCCGCGGCCCACGATGCACAGCTCGACGCGGAGCCGATTCACCCGCCGGAGCGCGGCCACCAGGTCGGCCGCGGCGCCGTCGCCCTGCACCCGCGAGGCAACCACGAGCAGCTCGGCCGCAGGCCAGCGGGCGCTGGCCACGGTCACGATGTCGTGCAGGGCAGCGCCGTCGGTGCTCGTGACTATCGCGACGCGGGACGGGTACCGGGGGAGCGGGCGTTTCCGCGCGGCATCGAAGAGCCCGTCCTTGTCGAGCGCGGCCTTGACCCGCTCGAGCGCGCGCTGCTGGTCGCCGATGCCGGCGGTGGGCAGGAAGCGGGTGACGACGAACTGGAACTCGCCTTTGGCCTCGTAGAGCGTGGGCCGGCCCTGCGCGAACACTTCGGCGCCGTCGACCGGCGCGCGGCCCGCGCGCTGGGAGTAGGTGCGCCACATGCAGCAGCGGACCTGGGCGGCGGCATCGCGGAGGGTGAAGTACCAGTGGCCGCTCCGGTGCGCCTTGAACTGGAGCACCTCGCCCCGCACCCACAGCGGGCCGAGGCTGCCGTCGAGCACGGTCTTCACCGCGGTAGTGAGGTCGCTGATCGAGAAGACCTCGTCCAACGGCCCCATCCGCGGTGCGCTCACGCCGCCGCCTGCTCGAATGCCTGGAGCGTGTTCTTGAGGAGCATGGCGATCGTCATCCGGCCCACGCCTCCCGGCACGGGTGTAATCGCCGAGGCGACTTCCGCCACGGAAGCGTAGGCCACGTCGCCCACGATGCGATACCCCTTCGGCTGGCCGGCATCATCCACCCGATTGATGCCGACGTCGATCACGATCGCGCCCGGGCGCACCATGTCGGCGGTGACGAACTCGGGCCTGCCCATGGCGACGATCAGGAGATCGGCGCCCCGGCAGATGCCGGGAAGGTCGCGGGACTTCGAGTGGCAGATCGTGACGGTGGCGTCGCCGCCCCGGCCCGGCTGGATCAGAAGACTCGCCATCGGCTTGCCGACGATGTTCGAGCGGCCCACGATGACCGCGTTAGCGCCCTTGGGATCGAGCCCGGAGCGGAGCAGCATCTCCTGTACGCCGTAGGGCGTGGCGGGCCGGAGCCCCGTGGGGTCGCCGATCGAGACTTTCCCGACGTTCACCGGATGGAAGCCGTCCACGTCCTTAAGCGGACTGATCCGGTTGAGCACCCGCTCGGCGCTGACGTGCTTGGGCAGGGGCAGTTGCACCAGAAAGCCGTGGATCAGCGGGTCGGCATTGAGACGGTCCACGGCCGCGAGCAGCTCCGCCTCCGTCGTCTGCTCCGGCAGGCGGATGGTCTCGGAATGCATGCCCGCTTCCTCGCACGCTTTTCCCTTGGCCCGGACGTACACCATGCTCGCCGGATTCTCGCCAACGATGACCACGGCGAGCCCGGGCTGCTTGCCCCGGGCGCGGTGCTCCGACACGCGGGCTCCGACCTCCGCGCGAATCGCGTCGGCGATGGGGACCCCGTCGAGCACGCGAGCCGTCATCGGGCGAAGTCCACCGCGCGCGTCTCCCGGATCACCACGACTTTGATCTGGCCGGGATACTGGAGCTCGCTCTCGATCCGCCGGGCGATGGACTCCGACAGCGCCGCGGCCGCGGAATCGTCGATGCGGTCGGGGGTGACCACCACGCGGATCTCCCGGCCCGCCTGGATCACGTTGCTCTTCTCCACGCCGGGAAAGCCGTTGGCGATCTCCTCCAGCTTGGTGAGCCGCTTCACGTAGCTCTCGAAGGCCTCGCGCCGCGCGCCGGGGCGGGAGCCGCTGATCGAGTCGGCGGCCTGGACCAGCACCGACTCCGCGCTCTCGTGCGGCACGTCGCCGTGATGCGCCTGGATGCAGTTGATCACCGCCGCGCTCTCGCCGTACTTGCGCGCGATCTCGACCCCCAGCTCCACGTGCGTCCCCTCGCTGTCGTGCGTGAGCACCTTGCCGATGTCATGCAGGAGGCCGCCGCGCTTGGCCAGAGCGACGTCGAGCCGGAGCTCGGCGGCCATCATCCCGGCGAGCCAGGCCACCTCCTTCGAGTGATCGAGGATGTTCTGGCCGTAGGACGTCCGATAGCGCATGCGGCCGACCAGCTTGATCAGCTCGGGGTGCAGGCCGTGGAGGCCGGTGTCGTAGGCCGCCTGCTCGCCCAGGTCCACGAGCTGCGTTTCCAGCTCGCGCTGGCACTTCACCACGATTTCCTCGATGCGGCCGGGGTGGATCCGGCCGTCGGCGATCAGCGCCTCCAGCGCGCGGCGCGCCGTTTCCCGGCGGATCGGATCGAAGCAGGAGATGATCACGGTGTCCGGGGTGTCGTCGATGATGACGTCGACGCCGGTCGCGGTCTCGAACGCCCGGATGTTGCGGCCCTCGCGACCGATGATCCGGCCCTTCATCTCGTCGCTCGGCAGCGCCACCGCGGCGACGGTGGTCTCCGCCGTATGCTCGGCGGCGAGGCGCTGGGTCGCCATGGCGATGATGCGCTTCGCGTCCCGCTCGGCGGTCTTGCGGGCCTGCTCCTTGATGTCGCGCACCAGCGCGCTGGCCTGGCTGCGGGCCTCGTCCTCCACCCGCTGGAGGATTTCGCGGCGGGCGTCGTCGGCCGTGAGGCCGGCAATCCGCTCGAGCCGGGCCCGCTGCTCCAGGAGCAGCTTGTCAGTCTCGGCTTCGCGGGCGCGGAGGTCCAGCTCGCGCTGGGCCAGGGCCTGCTCCTGCACCCGGAACTGGCGCTCCTGCGAGGCCACGTCTTCGAGCTTGCGCTCGAGCGCGCGGCTGCGGTCTTCCACCCGGCGCTCGGCCCGCTCCCATTCCTCGCGGCGGCGCTGGATCTCGCGGTCCAGCTCCTCCCGCAGCTTGAGCGCTTCCATCTTGCCGGCCACGACGCCGGCGTTCTTGGCGGCCTCGGCCTCGCGGATGCCGTCGGTCCGGAGGCGGTCCGCCTCGGTGTGTGCCGCCGCAACGATCCGGCGGCCCCGGCGCAGGTCCATCCGGGAGCGGATCAGGAAGTAGATCGTCGCGACGAGGAGGCCGACCGCGAGCCCGAGGAGCGCCACGAGCAGGCGGTCCATCCGGGTGAGGGCGCTGATGATGGTGCCGATCATTCGGGGACGGAAACGGTACCGGAGACGCGGGTCCCCCGCTTCGCGGGAGGCAGGAGTCGGGCGAGGTCGTCGGCCATCGCCGAGATGCGGGTGGCAATCTCGCGGTCTCCGCGGCGGGCCTGGAACAGCTCGTCGGTGATGGCGAGTGCCGCGAGGATCGCGGCCTTGTGGGTCTCGACCGCGGGGATCGAGTCGCGCACGCGCTTCAAGGCGGCGTCGAGATACGCCGCCACCTCACGCGTGTACTCCGGCGGCAGCTCGGATCGGACCGTGTACTCCTCGCCGCCGATGACGACACGGACTGCGTTCTTGGAGGCCGTCACGACGCGGTCCCCCCTTGTTCGAGAAACGCGAGGCGGGCCGCCAGCGAGCGCACCCGCTCCTTCGCGGCTTCGATCCGCTCGCGCAGCGCCTGGTTCTCCGTCTCCAGCTCCACCACCCGATGGCGGCTCCCGGACAGCTCCGGGCCCTCGTACACCCCGCCCTTGGCGCGGATGGCCTGCAGCTCCGCCTCGGCCTTGAGCGACCGGCGCCGCCAGCCGGCGACCTCGTTGCCGAGATTCTGGGACAGCTCCTCCAGCTCGGCCAGCGCGCGCATGTCCGGACGCTCGTAACTGTAGGTCACCGTCACCTCCCTTCGGGCCGTTCCGGCCCGGCCTCGCGCCGCCTGATGCGGTACTGCCGCTCGAGCGCGGCCAGCACCTGCCGCTCCAGGTCGTCCACCTCGACGTTTTCGAGCGTGCGGTCCGGCGCCCGAAACGTCAGCCGGAACAGGACGCTCCGCACGCCGGCATCGATACCCGGTCCGCGGTACTCGTCCAACACCGCAACACCGACCAGAAGCTGCCCGGCCGCCT
>DATBQV010000201.1:0-2426 GCA_036560625.1 Gemmatimonadales bacterium | reverse complement strand
GAGCCCCTCCGCCGCACGCCGCCCCGCCTCTCGCAGCACGCGCTCCAGCTCCGCTCGCGGCAGGCGGGTCGCCAGCACCTGCATCAACGCCCCGGCCAGCGGCACATAGGCGCGCGACAAGGCGGTCTCCGCCTCGGGGTCCAACTGGTACTCGACGGACGGTTTGCGGGTTCCCTTACGCTCGCCGCTCTGCCGGACCAGGCCGTCGCGCTCCATCGCGGCGAGCTGGGCGCGCACCGCGTTGTCGGTGAGATCCAGCGCGGTCGCCAACTCTTCCACCGTGCGGGCGGCTCGCCGGAGGAGGGCGACGATACGGCCCCGGGTGCCGGTGGGGGGGCGGCGACTCCAGAGCGGGTGATCGATCGGGGGCTCCGGGTGGGTGGTGTAGTAAGTCAAATAAAATATTGACTTTTTGTGCTATTTGTGCAAGACTAGGCCCTACCTCAACCGGGAGGACTTATGCCTCGCCGCCTTCGCCTCACCATCTCGGTCGCCGCCGCCGCGGCGCTTGGGTTCCTGCTGGCCGCCGTCGTCCGGGCCCAGAGTCCCGCACGGGCGCTCGACGACGCGACCATCGTCGCCATCTTCGACGAGGCCAACACCGCCGACATCGAGACCTCGGGCCTCGCCGCCGCCAGGGCCGCGCACGCGGACGTGCGCGAGCTGGGCCGCACCTTTGTGCACGATCACACCGCCGTCCGCCAGCAGGGGCGGGACCTGGCCAAGAAACTGGGCGTCACGCCCACGCCGCCCAAGCCCGACCAGGGGGCGAAGGACGCCGCGGCCGCGATGAAGAAGCTCCGGGCCCTCAAGGGCGACGAGTTCGACCGCGCGTATCTGGCGCATGAGGTGGCGTTTCACCAGGCGGTGATCGACGCGGTGACCCAGACGCTCGTTCCCGCGATCAAGAATGCGGAGCTCAAGTCCTTCGTGCTGGAGGTGGCGCCGGCGTTCCAGGGCCATCTGGCCGCGGCGAAGAAGCTGGCGGAGAAGTACGGGGCGCCCGCGTCGCCGTGAGCGGCTCGAACCGGGCGGTGAAGTGGCGCAACACCGGCGCCTGCTCGACGAACCGGTAGCCCGCCACCGCCTCCCGTCGCTCCCAGACGTCGAGGACGGCCTCGACGACGTAGTCGATATGGCTCTGGGTGTACACGCGGCGCGGGATCGCGAGCCGAACCAGCTCCATCGGCGCCGCGGTCTCCGCGCCGGTGGCGGGGTCGCGGCGGCCGAACATCACGGTACCGATCTCGACCCCGCGGATGCCGGCCTCCAGGTATAGCTCCGCCACCAGGGCCTGACCGGGCAGCTCCAGCGGAGGAATCGCCGGGAAGAACGCGGCCGCGTCGATGTAAATCGCGTGGCCGCCCGGCGGCTGGACGATGGGCACGCCGGCCTGCGCCAGGTGCTCGCCCAGGTAGGTGGTCGAGCGAATCCGGTAGAGCAGGTAGTCCTCGTCCAGCGCCTCGCGCAGACCGGTCGCCACGGCCTCGAGATCGCGACCGGCCAGCCCGCCGTAGGTGGGGAACCCTTCGGTCAGAATGAGCAGGTCGCGCTCCCGCTGGGCGAGCCGGTCATCGTTGGTCGCCAGGAACCCGCCGATGTTGGCCATCCCGTCTTTCTTGGCCGACATGGTACAGCCGTCGGCGCAGGCGAACAGCTCCCGCGCGATCTCGACCGGCGTGCGGGTGTCGTAGCCCCGCTCGCGCAGCTTGATGAACCAGGCGTTCTCGGCGAAGCGGCAGGCATCGATGTAGAAGGGAATCCCGCGCCCTCGGCACACCGCCGAAACGGCCCGGACGTTCTCCATCGAGACCGGCTGGCCGCCCCCCGAATTGTTCGTGACGGTGAGCATCACCAGCGGCACCCGGTCCCGCCCGACCCGGTCGATGAGCGATGCCAGCGCCGCCACGTCCATGTTGCCCTTGAACGGGTGCCGCGACGACGGGACCCGTCCCTCCGCGACCGGCAGGTCCACCGCCTCGGCGCCGGTGAACTCGATGTTGGCGCGGGTGGTATCGAAGTGGGTGTTGTTGGGAACGACATGCCCCGGCTGGCAGAGCACGGAGAAGAGGATTCGCTCGGCGGCGCGCCCCTGATGGGTCGGCAGGACATGGCGGAATCCGAAGATGTCGCGTACCGTTGCCTCGAAGCGGAACCACGACCGGCTGCCCGCGTAGGCTTCGTCCCCGCGCATGATGGCGGCCCATTGCTCCGCGCTCATCGCGGCGGTGCCGCTGTCGGTCAGGAGGTCGATGAGCACGTCTTCGGCTCGCAGCCGGAAGACGTTGTATGCCGCCTCCCGGAGATAGACCTCGCGCTCCTGCCACGTCGTGAGTCGGATCGGCTCGACGGTCTTGATCTTGAAGGGCTCGATGATGGTGCGCATAAGGGAAAGATGGGGGAGATATTAGCCGTTAGCCATTAGC
>DATBQV010000200.1:0-17933 GCA_036560625.1 Gemmatimonadales bacterium | reverse complement strand
CAGGCCCGTACGCCGCGCAGAGCGGCTCGACACCGTCCTTGCCGGCGTGACTCTCCGGCAGGAACGCGTCCCAGTCGCCGAGGCCGCTCGCGAGCGCCCGGACCAGCTC
This sequence comes from Gemmatimonadales bacterium, assembly GCA_036560625.1. Classification (GTDB taxonomy): domain Bacteria; phylum Gemmatimonadota; class Gemmatimonadetes; order Gemmatimonadales; family GWC2-71-9; genus DASQPE01. Next base: position 17,824 of record DATBQV010000200.1, on the reverse strand, counting down.
GGTCGTCACGAAGGGCATATCCCACGCGACGCAGACGACCGGCGCGGGTGCCTCGACGACAGCCGTGTAGATGCCACCCAGCGCGCCGAGCCCCGGACGCAGGTCGCGGACAACGCGAAGCTCCGGACGCCATGCGCCCGCATCGGCGGCGTTGGCCACGAGCAGCGGCGACGTGCCCAGGGCGCCGGTCAGTACGTCCGTGAGACGATCCAGTATCCGGACCCCGCCCACGCGCTCCAGCCCTTTCGGCCTGCCTCCGAGGCGCGTGGCGTCGCCGCCGGCAATGATGGCCCCGGTTACGTGCGGCAAGACCGCCGGCCAACGTCAGAGAACGCCGGTGCAGTCGGCATAGAGTGTCGGGTCTTCCAGTACCCGCACGCGCTCAAGACGGGCGCCCGCGGGCAGCCGCGCGGCAACCCGCTGGAACACATGGGCCGCCATCGCTTCGCAGGTCGGCAACGTTCGGGCAAAGGCGGGCACGTCGCGATTGAGATACTTCCCGCCGAGCGGCTCGACGATTTCTGCCTGGAGGATGCGGTCCAGCTCGGCGAGGTCGATCAGCAGGTCGGGGGGAGCGTCCGGTGCGCCGGTCACGGTGACCGCGCAGCGATACTCGTGTCCGTGCGGGGGTTCCTCGGACAGCGCGCCGAAGGCCTCTCGATTGCGCTCGGGGCTCCACTCGGGCCGGTACAGGCGGTGGAGTGCATAGAAGCTCACGGTGCGGGTGAGCGAGATGGGCATGCCGGCGGCTACATGATGAAGCCGAGTCCGACCACGAACCAGGGCGTCAGATTCCACTCCGACACGTCCGCCGTGATCGGTGTGATCCCGGCATTGAAGCTAGGCGGATAGGAGAGCTTCCAGAAGCTGGCCCGAGCCTCGGCGCGGAGGTGCAGCCGGTTGCCGAGAAACATTCTGAACCCCGCAGCCGGCCCGAAGAAGAATTTCTTCCCGAAGTTGTAGCCGGTCGTATCGGCGGGCGTGCTGGTGGCGAATGCCACGCCGGTCACGACGCCGGTGAAGGGCGCGAAGCCGTGCCAGGTCTTTCCCCCGGTCAGGTTCAGCGTGATGAACGCCTCGACGAACGTGACCTTCTGGTCCACTGGGCCGGAGACCCGCTGGGCCACGGCATTGAATGGATTGACGATCAGGCGCTCGAGATTTCCCCGCTCGACCCCGAGGCCGAGCGCAAGCGCGCGCGAGGCGCGCAGGTCGTAGCGGAGGCCGAACGTGTATCCGCTGCTCGGGCCCACACCGACTCGGCCACCGTCGCCAAGGAACCGACCACCGAGGAAGGTGATGCTGTTCCCCTGCGCGAGGTCCGAGTACGGGCTGTTCTGGGGTGAGTGCCCGACCTGTCCCCGCGCGAGCGCGGGACAAGCGAGGGCGACGGCGAGGGCGAGGGGGGCCGCGGCGCGGCGCATCGGCGTCAGCACTGGCGGAGGTCGCGGCCGGTCATCTCCGCCGGCTGATCGAGGCCGAGGAGGCCGAGCACCGTGGGGGCCACGTCGCAGAGCGCGCCACCATCACGCAGCTCGGCGCAGCCCCCCCGTACCGCGACGAAGGGCACGGGATTCGTGGTGTGGGCGGTGTGCACGCCGCCGGTTGTGGGATCGATCATGGTCTCCGCGTTGCCGTGGTCGGCAGTAATGAGGACGGTTGCGCCGGCCTTGTCCGCACTCCGCAGCACGCGGTCCAGGCAGCGGTCGACCGTTTCCACCGCCTTGATGACGGCGGGAATGACGCCGGTATGGCCCACCATGTCGGCGTTCGCATAGTTGCAGAGCACGAAGTCGTGGGCCTTCGCTTCGATGGTGCGGCAGAGCGCCTCGGTCACTCCGGTGGCGCTCATTTCCGGCGCGAGGTCGTATGTGGCTACCCCCTGCGAGGGGATCAGGCAGCGTTCCTCGTTCGGATACGGCGGCTCCACGCCGCCGTTGAAGAAGTAGGTGACATGCGGGTACTTCTCCGTCTCCGCGGTGCGGAACTGCGACAGGCCGGCGTCGGCGAGGGCCTGGGCCAGGATCCGCGCCAGCGTGAACGGGGGAAACGCCTGCGGCAGCGGGAAGGTCTGGTCGTACTGCGTCATCGTGACGCCCCGGAGGGGGGGACGGTCCCGCACGTCGAACCCCTCGAATCCATCGACGCACATGGCGGCCACGATGTGGCGCATGCGGTCGCTGCGGTAGTTGAAGAAGAAAACTGCGTCGCCGTCCCGCACGTGCGCCACGGGCACGCCGTCGCGGTAGTGCACCACCGGCTTGAGGAACTCGTCGGTCTCGCCCCGCTGATACGCGCCCTGGACCGCGAGCACCGGGTGGGTAATGGCGCCCCCCACGCCGTGCACGATCGCGTCGTAGGCGATCTTGGTGCGCTCCCATCGCCGGTCGCGGTCCATGCCGTAGTACCGGCCGCAGAGCGTCGCGACATCCACCCGGCTTCCCGCGATGCGCCGCATATCCTGGAGCAGCGTCCGCACCACTTCCGCCCCCAGCGTCGGCGGCGCGTCGCGACCGTCGAGAAAACCGTGGATCGCGATTGCGGGAACCTTGAGGCGCACGCCCAGCTCGATGCAGGCCAGAAGATGACGGTCGAGCGCGTGCACGCCGCCCGGTCCGAGGAGGCCGATGAGATGCAGCGTCCCGCCGGTCTGGCGGAGGTGCGCGCACAACTCCACCAGCGGCTCGAGGCTGTAGAAGCCGCCGGTGCGGATGCTTTCGGAAATGCGGACGAGATCCTGCGGAACGACCCGGCCGGCACCGAGGTTCAGGTGCCCGACCTCGCTGTTGCCCATCTGTCCCTCGGGGAGCCCGACCCGGAGCCCGCTCGCGGCGAGCAGCGTCCGGGGCATCGACGACCACAACCGGTGCCAGACCGGGGTCTCGGCCAACTCGATCGCGTTGCCCTCGCGCGCCTCCCGGTAGCCCCAGCCGTCCAGGACGACGAGCGCAACCGGGCGGCGCCCGCTTCGGTTTGACATGGCTCTCCGCGGACTCTACTATGCGCGACGGTGACTCAAGCGCCCCAATCTAGTCCCACCCTCCGCCGGCTACCAGCCTGCATACCGGCGCTCTTCCTGCTCGCCGTCACGTCTCTCAGCGCGCAGGCTCGGAGCACACTCACGGGCGCAACCGAGCTCCGTCGGGGCATCGGCGGCATCGTGCTCGCCACGCTACCCGATGGGGCGCGCGTCAGCACCGGCAAGACCCAGAGCGGATGGGTGGAGGTGACGCTGAGCGGGTGGATCGTCGGCGGCTCGGTCGGCGCTACATCGCGCGACGGGTTCGACGTCATGGTCACCGCCGCCGACGGCGAGAACCTCCGCGAGACACCCAACGGGCAGGTCCTCGCGCGGTTCCGGAAGGGCACGCTGCTCCGGAAGCTGGGCGCCAAGGACGGCTGGGTGCGCGTCAAGCGCACCGGATGGGTGCTCAGGCGCCTGGTGGCCGCGCCGATCGAGACCGCCGCGCTGACCCCGCGGCAGAATCCCGCCCCAACCAAGCCGGCACCGCAGAAGACCCCTGCCGCCAAGCCGGCCCAGGCCCCGCGGGCGTCCGCGCAGCGGCAGGCCCCGGCGCCGGCGCCTCAGGTCGTCTCGACGGCCGACGGCGACGAAGTCCGGGTGGAGGCCGCGAAGGCCTCGACGCTCGCCGCCACGCCGGATGGAGGGCAGCTGGCCACGCTCGAGCCGGGGACCGGCGGCCGCGTGGTCGCGCGCGCGGGCGACTGGGTCCGGGTGCAGCTCGAAGGGTGGGTTCGCGAAAGCGATCTCAAGCCCGCGTCGGACGGCGCGCTCATCGGGGTCTCGGCGGCGGAGATCCGTGCGGACCCGCGGCGCTACGTCGGCAAGACCGTCGAGTGGCGAGTGCAGTTCATCGCCATCCAGACCGCCGATGAGCTTCGGTCCGAGCTCCCTGCCGGCCAGCCGTTTCTCCTCACGCGTGGACCGCTGCCCGAGCCCGGATTCGTGTACATCATCGTGCCGAGGGACCAGCTGAGCCAGTTCGAGGCGCTCGCGCCACTGCAGGAGCTGACGCTGCGCGTAGTCATCCGGGCACCGCGCACCAAGTATCTGGCTACCCCGGTGGTCGAGTTGGCCTCGGTCGTCCAGGGAGTATCGCGGTGAACGATCTGCTCAAACAACGCATCCTGCGCGCGCTCGAGACGCTGAGCGACGAACGGGCGTATGAGGTCCTGGATTACGCGGAGTTCCTCTCGAGCAAGTACGCCGAGCGGGCCCGCACCGGTGGGTTGCTCGCGAAGCTCACGGAGACGGTCGAGGACACGATGCGGGCCGGCAAGCTCCCGATTCAGGCGATCAGCGGCACGATGGGGCTCGTGGACAGCGCTGCAAAGGTGATGAAGGGCCTCGCCGCGGCGGGCCAGGCAGTGGTGGAGGAAGCGGTGCGCGCCGGCGAGCGCGACGACACGGAGCCCCCGTCGCCACCGCCGCCGGCCGGCCGGAGTGCGGGATAGCCCTCTTACCTCTCACCTCTCACCTCTCACCTCTCACCTCTCACCCGACCATGGCCGCTCCCCCGCAAGCCCAGACCGACCCCACGTCAGGCGAAGCGCAGTTCGTCCGCGGCATCGGCCCGCTCGCCGCGGTGTCGCTCGTGGTCGGCTCGATGATCGGTTCGGGGATCTTCATCGTCTCCGCCGACATCAGCCGCCAGGTGTCGAGCCTCGGACCGGGCGGGCTGCTGCTCGTCTGGGCGATCACCGGGGCCGTGACGGTCACCGGTGCGCTGACGTACGCGGAGCTGGCGGGGATGATGCCGAACGCGGGCGGGCAGTACGTCTTCCTGCGCGAGGGACTGGCCCCGTCCGCCGGCTTCCTCTACGGGTGGACGCTCTTCACCGTCATCCAGAGCGGCACCATCGCGGCCGTGGCGGTGGCGTTCGGCCGCTTTCTCGGCGTGCTCATCCCCAGCCTCACGCCCGACGTGTTCCTCAAGCTCGGGTCGTTCGACATGCCGGGCGGCACCATCCAGCTCGGGCTCTCACCGCAGCGGGTCGTGGCGATCGTCATGGTGGCGGTGCTGACTGCGGTCAACATCCGCGGCGTCCGCCTCGGCGCCGGGATCCAGAGCATCTTCACCGTCGCCAAGGTCGGGGCGCTGGCCGCGCTGATCCTGCTCGGGCTCACGATCTTCCGTCGGCCCGATGTCGCCGCGGAGAACTTCGGGTCGTTCTGGGGCACCGGTGACTGGAGTCTCGCGGCCCTGCCGCTGCTCGGCGCGGCGATGGTCGGCTCGCTGTTTTCCAGTGACGCCTGGAACAACGTCACCTTCGCCGGTGCGGAGGTGAAGGAGCCCCGCCGGAATATCCCGCTCGCGCTGGGCTTGGGCACGGCGCTCGTGAGCCTGCTCTACGTGATCGCGAACGTGGCGTATCTCAACGTCCTGCCGTTTCATGGGGACGCCGCCGGCGCCGACGTCTTCGCCCGCGGCATCCAATACGCGGCGCAGGACCGGGTCGGCACGGCGGCCATGGAAGCGATGGTCGGGCCGGCGGGCGCGACCGTCATGGCGGTCGCCATTCTGATCTCGACGTTCGGCTGCAACAACGGACTGATCCTGGCGGGGGCCCGAGTGTACTACGCCATGGCACGCGACCGGGTGTTTTTCCGCCCGGCTGGTGAGCTGCACCCGGAGTTTCGGACGCCGGTGTTCGGCCTCGTGGCCCAGGCGCTCTGGACGATGGTCCTCTGCGTGAGCGGTACCTACAGCGAGCTGCTCAACTACGTGGTGTTCGCGGCGCTGCTCTTTTACCTGCTTACGGCCGTCGCGCTGTTCCGATTGCGCCGCCTCCGGCCCGACGTGCCTCGTCCCGTGAGGGCCGTCGGATATCCCGTACTCCCCGCGCTCTACATCGTCGCCATCACGTTTCTCCTCGTCGTGCTGCTCGTGGATCCGAAGCAACGGCTCTATTCCGGCCTCGGGCTCCTGATCGTCCTGCTCGGCGTTCCGGTCTATGGGCTGTGGCGACGGGCCGCGCGATGATGCCTCGATCGCGGGGGAACGCTCTCGCGACCCTCGTGCTAACGATAGCGGCTTGCTCCCCCAGGCAGGGGTCTCAAGCCCCGGTTTCGGCAGCAACTCCGGCGGTGGAGGCCGGGCGGCTCACGGAGGAGTATTTCGCGGCCTTCATCGAGCGCTTTCCCGAGGAGGCGACCTTCCTCGGTGCGGCCCAGGCGCCGGCCGACCGGCTGACCGATCTTTCGGCCGGCGCCCGCCGGGCCTGGGAGGCTCGAGAGGATGCGTGGCTTGCACGGCTTCAGGCGATCGACCCCGCGGGGCTTCCCGACGCCCAGGCCGCGAGCTACGGCATCGTGCGGGAGCGGATCGAGGCCTCCCGTGCCTCCCGCGTGTGCCGCCTCGATCTCTGGCGAGTGAGCCAGGTCGATGGATGGCAGGTGACTATCCCGCGCCTGGGCGCGCTCCAGCGGGTCGATACGCCGGCCGCGCGGGCCGCGGCGCTGGCGCGGTGGCGCGCCGTTCCCCACCTGGTCGATCAACACATCGCCAACCTTCGCGAGGGCATGCGAGCCGGCTATACCACTCCCAAGGGCAATGTGGCGGCGGTGATCAAGCAGGTCGACGCGCTGCTGGCCGCGGCGCCGGATACCGATCCGTTCGCTATCCTCGCCAAGCGTGACTCGACCCCCGCGTTCCGCGCCGCGGTTGTCGCCGCCGTGCGGGACGACATCGATCCGGCATTGCGTCGGTACCGGCGGTTTCTCGCCGACGAGTACCTCCCCGCGGCGCGGACCGACGTCGGGGTCTCGGCCCTTCCGAACGGCGCCGACTGCTATCGCGCCCGCATCCGATTCTACACCACGCTCCCCCTCGAGCCGCGGGCCGTGTACGAGCTGGGGCTCGCGCAGATGGCGCGCATCGAGGGTGAGATGCGCACGATCGCCGAGCGCAGCTTCGGCACGAGCGACGTGACCGGTCTGCTCCAGCGTCTCCGCACCGATCCACGGTACCTGTATCGATCCCGTGCCGACCTGATCGCCCAGGCGGACAGCGCGATCGAGCGTGCCCGTGCCGCCATGCCGAAATGGTTCGGACGGCTGCCGGTCGCGGGCGTGGTCATCGATCCCTGCCAGCCGTTCGAGGAAGCGTCCGGGTGTCCGGGCTCGTACGTCCCGGCGGCTGAAGACGGCAGCCGCCCCGGGCGATACCGCATCAACGCCGGTGACGCGACCTCCCGCCCCCGCGCGACCGGCGAGGCGACCGCGTTTCACGAGACCATTCCCGGGCATCATCTCCAGGTAGCGATCGCGCAGGAGCGCGCCGGCGCCGATCACGCGTCGCGGTTCCTGTTCAACAGCGGCTTCGTCGAGGGCTGGGCGCTCTACGCCGAGCGGCTGGCGGACGAGATGGGACTCTACAGCTCGGACCTCGCCAGACTCGGGCTGCTCTCCAACGATGCGCTCCGCGCGGCGCGGCTCGTCGTCGATCCCGGCATGCATGCCCTCGGCTGGACCCGGCAACAGGCCATCGCCTACATGCTCGCCCATACCGAGCAGTCGCGCGGCTTCATCGAATCGGAGGTCGACCGCTATATCATCTGGCCCGGTCAGGCGACCGCGTACATGGTCGGGCGGCTCGAGATCGAGCGGCTCCGGGCGGAGGCGCAGGCCAAGCTGGGGCCGCGATTCGACATCCGGATCTTTCACGATCGCGTGCTGGAGGGTGGCAGCGTCCCCCTCGGCGTACTGCGGGCGCGCATCGAGCAATGGCTTGCCGGTGCTTGATTTCGGTCGCTCCGGCCCCTAGACTTCGAGATGGCACCGCTACCCCCCGGCCCGCTGGTCGTCCCGCCTGGACGTCTGCGGGCCGTTGTGTATCCGCTAGCTGAGCCCGCATGAGCCGTATTCGCCAAGCCGCCGGACTCACGTTCGATGATGTGCTCCTCGTGCCCCGGCACTCCACGGTGCACCCGCGCGAGGTTTCGACCAAGAGCCGTCTCACCCGCACGATCCCCCTCAACATTCCGCTCGTCTCCGCCGCGATGGACACGGTGACCGAAGCCGACATGGCCATCGCGATGGCTCGGGCGGGCGGCATCGGCGTCATCCACAAGAACATGTCGGTCGAGCGGCAGGCTGCCGAGGTGGACCGGGTGAAGCGCAGCGAGAGCGGGATGATCTTGAATCCCATCACGCTGGGGCCGGACCGTCCGGTGCGGGAAGCCTACGCGCTCATGCGCCGCTTCAAGATCTCCGGCGTTCCGATTGTGGACGGCGACGGGCGACTCATCGGCATCATCACCAACCGTGATCTCCAGTTCGAGCGCAATCTCGATCAGCCGATCCGGGGAGCCATGACGAAAGAAAAGCTCGTCACCGCCCCGGTCGGCACCGACCTCGACGAGGCTGAGCGGATTCTCGCGCGGCACCGCATCGAAAAGCTGCCGGTCGTGGACGCCAAGGGCGTGCTCAAGGGGTTGATCACCGTCAAGGACATCTTCAAGCGCCGCGAGCATCCCGATGCCAACAAGGACCACCACGGCCGGCTCCGGGTGGCGGCCGCGCTGGGCGCGGCGCCGGACACGCTGACGCGCGCACGGGCGCTGGTCGCCTCGGGCGTGGACGTGCTGATCGTGGACTCGGCGCACGGGCACAGCGACGGCGTTCTGCAGACCGTGGACGCGGTCCGCGAAGCGTTTCCGGACGTGCAGCTCGTGGCCGGCAACGTGGCGACCGAGGCGGGCGCTCGCGAGCTGGTCCGCCGGGGCGCGGACGCCGTGAAAGTGGGCATCGGGCCCGGCAGCATCTGCACCACCCGCGTCGTGACCGGCGTCGGGGTTCCTCAGGTCACGGCCATCATGGACGCGGTCCGCGGGGCGGGTGACGTGCCCATCATCGCCGACGGCGGGATCAAGTACTCCGGCGACGTCGTGAAGGCCATCGCCGCCGGCGCCTCGTCCGCGATGATGGGCTCGATGCTCGCCGGCACCGAGGAGAGCCCGGGCGAGTCCGTCCTGGCGGAAGGTCGTCGCTACAAGATGATCCGTGGGATGGGCAGCCTGGCCGCCATGCAGGACGGCTCCGCCGACCGGTATTTCCAGGAGGGCGAGATGACGCCCACCAAGATGGTGCCCGAGGGCATCGAGGGCCGCGTCCCCTACAAGGGACCCGTGGCCGACGTGCTCTTCCAGATGGTTGGGGGCTTGCGCAGCGGCATGGGATACGTCGGCGCGGCCGACATCGCGGCGCTCCAGTGCGACGTGGAGCTCATCCGGATCACGTCCGCCGGCCTCCGCGAATCCCACCCGCACGACGTCACCATCACTCGGGAAGCACCCAACTACAGCGCATGAAGAACCGTGAACGGTAAACAGTGAACGGTAAACGGGGGCTCGGTGGTCATCGGGTCCCCCGTTCACTGTTCACCGTTTACCGTTCACCGCCGTCCTCCCTCACTCCGGACAACTCATGAGCCTCTTCCGCCGCAAGGATATCGCGGGCCTTCAGACCGAGGTCGCCACCGACCACAGCCTGAAGCGCGCCCTGGGCCCGGTCAATCTCGTGTTCCTCGGCATCGGTGCGATCATCGGCGCCGGCATCTTCGTGCTCACGGGCCAGGCCGCGGCCGCCTACGCGGGTCCCGCGATCGTCTGGTCGTTCGTGCTCGCGGGGAGCGCGTGCGCGCTGGCCGGTCTGTGCTACGCCGAATTTTCCGCGATGATTCCGGTCGCGGGGTCGGCCTACACCTACGGCTACGCGACGCTCGGTGAGCTCATCGCCTGGATCATCGGCTGGGACCTGATCCTCGAGTATCTCTTTGCGGCGTCGACCGTGGCGGTCGGCTGGTCCGGCTACGTCGTCTCGTTCCTGAAGGACGTCGGCATCAGCATCCCCGCGCAGTTCACCTCGGCGCCGTACGTGCACACGGTCGTGCCTGACGCGCAATGGTGGAACGTGTGGCAGCTGTTCACGGAGGGCTGGTCGTCCACCGGCGCCGTGCTCAACCTGCCCGCCATGTTTATCGTCGCCTTCATCACCATCCTGCTCATCATCGGTATCAGCGAGTCCGCGACGTTCAACAACGTGATCGTGATCATCAAGGTGACGGTCGTGCTGCTGTTCATCGCGTTCGGTCTGGCGTACATCAACCGGGACAACTGGGTCCCGTTCATTCCGCCACAGGAGGGCCCCGGCAAGTACGGCGTGAGCGGCATCCTGCGCGGCGCCGCCGTCATTTTCTTTGCCTACATCGGATTCGACGCGGTCTCGACCGCCGCGCAGGAGGCCAAGAAGCCGCAACGCGACATGCCGATCGGCATCCTGGGCTCGCTCGCGATCTGCACCGTGCTCTACATCGCGGTGGCGTTCGTCCTCACCGGCATCGTCAAGTACACGGAGCTCGCCGTGCCCGACCCGATCGCGGTGGGCGTCAATGCCGCGGGCCCCGCTCTGTCGTGGCTCCGCCCGATCGTGAAGATCGGTGCCATCGCGGGTCTCACGTCGGTGATTCTCGTGATGCTGCTCGGCCAGCCGCGCATCTTCTACACGATGTCGAAAGATGGACTGCTTCCGCCCGTGTTCGCGGCGGTACACCCCAAGTTCCGCACCCCGTGGCTGGCGAGTCTCCTGACCGGCGTGTTCGCGATGGCCATGGCCGGGCTCCTGCCGATCGGCCTGCTCGGCGAACTGGTGTCGATCGGCACCCTGCTCGCGTTCGCCATCGTCTGCGCCGGCGTCCTCGTGCTCCGGTACACCGATCCCGCCCGTCCGCGTCCGTTCCGCACGCCGTGGGTGCCGGTCGTCCCGTTCCTCGGGATACTGGCCTGCGTCTATCTCATGATTCAGCTGCCCAAGGACACGTGGGCCCGGCTCATCGTCTGGATGGCGATCGGGCTTGCGATCTACTTTCTGTACGGCAGGAAGCACTCGAAGGTGGGCCAGGGTACAGCGTGAACGGTGAACGGTAAATGGTGAACGGGGGATCGCCACGGAGTCCCCCGTTCACTGTTTACCGTTCACCGTTTACTCTTTGGTATGCCCTTCACATTGACGGACGCCGATCGCACCGCGGCCACCGGCCTGGCCGAGATCCTCAATCCGGGCCAGCGCATCTGTCTCACCACCCACGTGAATCCCGACGGCGACGGACTCGGTAGCGAGGCCGGTCTGGCGCACCTGCTCCGCGCCCAGGGCTGCGACGTGGCGATCACGAACCCCTCGCTGACGCCGCCGCGATTCAAGTTTCTGCTCGAAGATCTGCCCGGTGTCGATCGCTCGCCCGAAGCGGTGAAGGAGCTTCGGCGGGCCGACGTGATCATCGTGCTCGATATTTCGGACCTCGGGCGCTTGGGCATGTTGGCGGAGACGGTCCGGGAACGCGGCGTGGCCGTTGCCTGCATAGACCACCACGTCAGCCCCGGCTCGCTTCCCGATGGGCCCCGCTACGTCGATCCCACCGCCGCGGCGACGGGCGAGCTGGTCTTCGAGCTGGCGCTCGCGAACGGTTGGCCGGTCACCCGGGCGGCGGCCCGGGGGCTCTACGTCGCCGTGCTCACCGACACCGGAGGCTTTCGCTTCAGCAACACGCACCCGCGAACGCTCCGGATCGCAGCGGAGCTGCTGGAGACGGGCCTCGATCCGGAGCAGATCTACCTCGACGTCTATGCCCGCGCGCCCGAAGGCCGTCCCCGGCTCTTTGCCGAAGCGCTCCAGACGCTCGTCGTCGAGCCGGAGATCGGCCTCGCCTGGGTGACGGTGCCTCCCGGTGCGATCGAACGGCTCGGGGTCTCCTCGGACGACCTCGACGGCGTGGTGGAGTTCCCGCGGTCGATCGAGGGCGTGAAGATGGCGCTCCTGTTCCGCGAGGTCTCCCAGGGACGCGTGAAAGTCTCGTTGCGCTCGGTCGGGAGTGTGGATGTAGCGTCGTTCGCGAAGCAGTTCGGCGGCGGCGGCCACACCAAGGCGTCGGGCCTCGCCTTGCCCGGCGCACTGGCCGACGTACAGGACACCGTCTTGACTGCGGCGCGCACGTATCTGGCCGGCAACGGGCGGGTTTGATATCTCCGGCCGCGGCATCTTATATTGCCGAATCCGAAGGTAGGAATTGCGGAATCGGCACTATGAACACAATCGAACGCATTGAGCGCACGCTGGATACGCTTCGGCCTTACATCGCGTCACACCGCGGTCAGGTCGAGGTCGTCGACTTTGACGAACAGGAGGGCCGGCTCCTGCTGCGTTTGGGGGGAACCTGCCACGGCTGCTCTGCGTCTACGATCACGCTCAAGCAGGGGATCGAGCACCGTCTCCGCGAGATGGTCCCGGAAGTGAAGTCCGTCGAAGCCGTCTGAGGACAGTCGTGGCCGAATCCCTCGAAGCACGCGTCACCTCCGCGCTCGCGCGCGTCCGGAACCCCCGTCTCGACACCGATCTCCTCTCCGGCGGCATGATCCGGGACCTGAGTGTCACCGACGATGGGAAGGTTGCGTTCACGTTCCTCCTGTCGCGGGAAGACCCCGCGACCCTCGTGCGCGAAGCCCGCGCCGCCCTTGCCGCGATCGAGGGCGTCCGGAAGGAGGACGTGAAGATCAGCGTCGTGGATCCCTCCGGACCCGCCCGCTCTACCCATGCGCCGCCCGGCGCCTCCCCCGTCGCCCCGCCGCCGCCCCTGCCCCCCGAGCAGCCCAATCTGGGCCGCATCGTGGCGGTGTCGTCGGGGAAGGGCGGGGTCGGCAAATCCACGGTGGCCGCCAATCTCGCCGTGGCGCTCGCGGCGGCCGGGCACGCCGTCGGACTCATGGACGCCGACGTCTACGGACCCAACATTCCGCGGATGTTCGGCATCTTCGACAAGCCGCCGGTCATCGGAGGAAAGATTCGTCCCCTCGAGGCGTTCGGCGTCAAGCTCATGTCCATCGGCTTTCTGGTGGAGCGCGACGCGCCGGCCATCTGGCGCGGCCCGATCATCATGAAGGTGGTGCAGCAGTTTCTGCGCGATGTCGACTGGGGCCGGCTCGACTACTTCATCGTGGATCTTCCGCCCGGCACCGGCGACGCCCAGCTCTCGCTGGTGCAGGCCACCCACGTGGCCGGCGCGCTGATCGTCACCACCCCACAGGAAATGGCGGTCGGTGATGCGCTCCGGGGGGCCAAGATGTTCGAACGGGTAGGCGTGCCGGTGATCGGCGTGGTGGAGAACATGACCGGCTTTACCGATCCGGAGACCGGCAAGCGCATCGATTTCTTCTCGGCGGGCGGCGGCCGGCGGCTGGCCGCGGAGATCGGGGCGCCGCTCCTGGGCCAGGTGCCGCTGCAGCCGGGCCTGGCCCAGCTCGCCGACGGCGGCCGGCCGGTCGTGGTGGCGGAACCGGAGAGCCCGGCGGCATCGGCGCTCAGGGAGATCGCAGAGTTGCTTCACCAGAAGGTCGGGGGCCGATCGGTCGCGCTCCCTATTCTCAAGGGCTAGCGCCACACCCTCCGGCCATGCCGGCCGTCACTCTCCTCACCGACTTCGGTCTCTCCGACGCCTACGTCGCCGAGCTGCGCGGCGTGCTGCTGTCCTCGGCGCCGGGCGTCGCGCTCGTGGACATCACCCACGCCATCGCGCCGGGAGACGTGCGTGCCGCGGCGTACGTACTGGGTCGGACCTGGCACCGCTTTCCGCCCGGCACTGTCCACCTTGCCGTCGTGGATCCGGGAGTCGGCACCACGCGGGCCGCGCTGGCGCTCCGCGCTCGCGGGCACTTCTTCGTGGGGCCCGACAACGGACTGTTCACCCCGGTGCTGCGCGACACGGCGGTCGAGGCCGTCACCCTCCCGACGCCGTCGGCGGCGGCCCCGACGTTCCATGGACGCGACGTGTTCGCTCCCGCAGCGGCGGCGATCGCCTTCGGTGCGCCGCTCTCCTCACTGGGCCCGCCGTTTCTCGGCATCCCGGAGCGGCTGGCGACCGCCGAGCCGAGGTATGAGGGGAAGAGCGTCGTGGGCGAAGTAATCTACGTCGATCGCTTCGGCACGCTGGTCACCAATCTCACGCCGGAACATGTGCCCGGGTACGCCACGCTCCAGGTCGAGGATCTCGATCTGGGGCCCCTCAGACGCACGTTTGGCGATGTGGTCGCGGGCGGGCTCGTGGCGTTCGTCGGATCGGATGGCTCGGTCGAGATCGCCGTCAGGAACGGATCAGCGGCGCGCCGGCTCGGTCTTGGCGTGGGCGGGCAAGTGCGGGTTCGGCTGGGTTAGGGTCCGGTACCCGGCGCGGGGGCCGGCCCCGCGATTCGAGCGAACGCCCTCCGGAACAGTCCCCAGAGCTTCCAGATCAACAGGACGGAGAGCGTCACCAGCACCAGCACGAGAGCGCCGGTGAGGATCGGGTGCGTAGCCGCGAGCCACGAGAGCCCGACCGCCGCCGCATCCTCCACCGCGCTCAGAATCCAGTTGGTGAACGGCTCCGGGCTCGTGTTCGCCGCCGCGCGGGTGGTGGCCTTGGCGCCATGGGACGTGAGCGCCACAGTCCCGGCCAGCAGCGCCGCGCAGATCTTCCACGGCTCCGGTACCTGGGCGAACGACGCATACGCCAGGAGTGCCGCGGCCGGCGGGCGGATGAAGGTGTGCAGCGTGTCCCACGCGGTATCGACGAGCGGGATCTTGTCGGCGAAGAACTCGACCACAAACAGGACCAGCGCGATTCCCCAGACCACGGGCTGGGCGAGCACGGCGAGCGATGGCGGAAGGTGAATGATGCCGAAGCGGTCGAGGAGCCCCGCCGTGGCGACCGTCGCGTAGAGGTTGAGCCCTGAGGCGAAGGACGTGCCGAGGGTGAAGCCGAGCGTCTCCAGCGGCGACATGCGGGCTCCGGGTGCCGGGCGCCTGAAGCATAGCAGCCGGAGCTGCGCCGCGCCTCAGTTCGTCCAGTCGATTGCGACGCCGCCGATCGTGGTGGTGAGGGTGATGTCGAGGTGCCGCTCCGCCTGATCGTAGCCCGGCGTGACCCACTCGTTGCCCCGGCGAATCAGCCCGCTGTGGTCGAAGCTCGCGAGCAGGCGGTCCATCGTGATTCGCACACCGGCCTTGCGCGGGAGCCGGAGGCGGAGCTCGGTGACGGCAAGGCTCAGCTCCGCGCGCTGGGATCCCGTCCACGCTCCTCCGAAGTCGAGCGTCATCCGCCCGATGCCGCCTTCCACCCTGATCTGATCGCAGCGGCTGTTACCCAGCTTGAGAATCGAGACCTCCGCCGCGCCGGCGGAGATGTCGGCCGTTCGGCAACGGATCGGGTTGGGCTGGGAGAAGCGGACCAGGGTGCGACTCGCCCCGGCCTCGAGGCGAAGCTCCGAGAGGCGCAGACCCCCGAGATCGAGCTCGGCTTCCACGGCTCCCAGCGACACGGACAGCCCCAGGTCCGGCTGGGGCGACAGCTCGACCACGGCGTCCTGCTGCAGCTGATGCCGGGACACGACCCGGAGACCCGGGCCCCCCACGGCTTCCACGCCCAGCCTGACACCGTTCTGCGGCGCGTCGTAGCGGGAGAGGGGGACGAAGCGATCGGGGTCGTAGGTGAGGGCCATCCGGTACAGCTCGTTCGGGCGGCCGGGCACGAGGCGCAGCCGACCGGCGGCGAACTCGAGCCGCGCGGCGAGGCGGCTCTCGCCGTGCAGCTGGCGGTAGGTGGTGAACGGGCGCATCGTCTGGGCCGGCAGCGCCACGGCCCAGCAGACGAGCGCCACGCCCACGCCCGCGGCGCGCATCGCGATCAACGACCGGCGTCGTGCCGGGTGCCGGGACGCGCCCCGGGACCCGCTTCCGGCCGCCGCACGGCCGGCACGCCGAACTGTGGTGTGGCCCACAGATACTCGTCGGTGAGCGCTTCCGGTGGGATGAGTCGCCCGGCAAAGCTCTCACGGACGCCGGCCCGGCTCAGGAGCGCCGCTCCGAGGCCGACGGTGGCCATCAGCCACGTCACCAGCACCGCGGCCCCGCGGACGATCTCGCCGGCCACCGGCACCCAGCCGAAGATCGACCAGGCGGCCCACAGCACGAACAGGCCCGCCAGGCCCACGAGCAGATAGCGGTAGCTGTTGGGCGACCCGAGCGTCGCGCCCTGAGCGAGGCGCCGCCGCGTGTAGGTCTCGCCGATCGCGTGCGCGACGGCGAGGTAGCCGCCCACGACTCCCAGGATGGCGAGCAGGACGTACACGACGACCGCGAACGGGAGGAGGAGGATTCCGGCGACGCTCAGGACCAGGCCGACGATCATCATCCCGAAGGTTGGCAGGATGAGGATCTGACCGACGAGCCCGGTGAAGAACGCCCGCCCGAACGAGTGGGAGACGGTATCCGACACGACCTCGAGGTTGGGGCGGGCGAACGTGACCAGACCCACGCCCAGCGCGGCCAGCGTCAGGAACACGCCCAGCACGCCCGCCACGCTCCGCACCGTCACGGCCACGGGCGACGGTGGAGCGACGCCGGACACAGTGGGGGCGCTCAGCGTTCGCACCTCCCCATCGATTTCTCCGCCTTCGTCCTTGACGTCGCCGTGCAAGGCCAGGACATCGCCCGAGACGACCGCGCCCGGGTGGATACGCACGTCGCCGTCCACGGCGACCAGATTGCCGAGCAGACGTCCGTAGACGTTCGCGTCTCCCCGCAGCACGAGCACGTGACCGGTGAGCGTCTCGGAAGACCCGATGGTGAAGTCTCCCAGGTGCGCCTGACCATCCGCCACCGTGATCCGGCTCTCGGGCCCCGGGTTGGGCAGCGCGCCGCGCACGGCGCGCTCGATGACCTCCGGGCGGCTCAGATCCCGCAACTCCACGGTGGGTCCGCCGGCGGGAGCCGGTGCCAGAATCGTGGGTTTGGGTTTGGGGGGAGCCTGCGTGATCTGCTGGACGACGAACGCGCGGACGGTCTCGATGACGCCGTGCGTGTGGCGCAGCGCGCAGGGCGCGGCGTGGGCCGGCGGGGCCCACGCCGGACACAGTCCCAGCGCGACCAGGATGCGGCTACTGATTCGCATGGGACACCCGCTGCGTCGGAACGGCGAGGAGGCGCCGGAGCGCGAAGATGCCGCTCACGTACATGAGCGACATCGCCGCCGAAGCGAGGGCCAGCCGGCCGGGCGCGTCGACGAGGCTCCGGAAGCCGCTGAACCACGGCTGCTCGATCAGATTGAGGGCCGCGCCCCGCAGGCCGACCCAGGCCCAGCGACCGGTCTCGCCCAGGAGCCAACTGCCCGCGGCAAGCAGCGTGTCCTGGTTCGCGAGCGTCCAGAGCACGCTTCCCACCATCGACCCGAGCAGCACGATCGCCACTGACGCCGCGATCGCGACCGATCTCTTCGAGGCGAAGAGCCGGCGCCGTGCCGCCTGGAGCGCCCGGATGGCGAACGGATCCGGGATGTAGACCGAGGCCATCACCCGGTCGGCAAAATCGGCGCGGGGCCAATGAACCGGCAGCGCCCCGAGCTGTGCGCTGAGCGCCTCTTCGGCGCGCACCAGCTCGAGGCAGCTCGGGCAGGCGTCCAGGTGACGCACCAGCTCGATCGCGCGGATGCCGGCGAGCCAGGCGTCCAGCTCGTCGGGGCCGAGGTGCAGTTGCGAAGAGTCACCGTTCATCGTGGACCCCTTTACGATGGGCAGAAAGGGAAGGTTTCATTCGCGCAAGTGTGCGAGCGCTTGCCTCAACTCATTGCGCGCGCGGTGGATGTACGTCTTCACCGTGCCTAACGGAAGATTCAGAATTTCGGCGATTTCCTCATAGGCGCGACCCTCGACGTGACGCAGCAGAATGCAGGAGCGGTACTCGGGACGGAGCTGGCCGATCGCCTGCTCGATCTGACCCCCCAAC
>DATBQV010000199.1:0-3473 GCA_036560625.1 Gemmatimonadales bacterium | reverse complement strand
CTCGGGATGCGGCACTTCGATCAACGTCGAGTCGGACGCCGCCACGGCCACCGGCGAGCCGGACGGATCGGGGGCGGCTCCCGAACAGCCGGCGCAGGTGAGCACCAGCATGAGGGAAACGGCCAGCATCGTGCCGGCTCTCCCGGAAGATCGCTCAGTCAAGGCGCACGCTCCGTGAGGACCGTCGTCGTCGGCCGCCCCTCGCCTATCCAGTCATCCCACGCCAGCATGCGACGGGCCTGGCCGGTCGTATCAGGCACGACCCCCACGAGGAAGTGCCGACACACCGGCCATCCGCCGGACCCCTGGTCGCGCCGGACGCAGACCAGCGGCCGGGGGTCGCCCCGCGCGTCCCGGTAGACCTGCCACCAGCCCCTGGCTACGGGTTCGACCGAGCCCCCGGCTCGGCTCGCCTCCAGGCGCAGCGTCCGGTACGTGCCGTCATCGCGGAACCACCAGACGAGGCTGTCCGGCGAGCCGCCCTGGGCTGGCGCGGACCACTCGCCCGCGAGCCCGCTCGCGGAGAGATCGAGGCGCCCCCCGAGCGGCCACGGCGCGCAGGCGGTGCCGAGGACGGCCCCACCGATTCCGACCAGCCGACGGAGCCAAAGTCCGGAGCCTCGCACGAGTTCCCTGCGCGTTCAGGTCCCGGACTAGTTTGCGGGGGGGAGATCGGCGCGGGGAATCGTATCCTTCGGACATCCCGGGCTATCTTCCGGCCGGCGCAGCCTATCTTTCGGCCAGCCCGATTGCTCGCGGCCATGCAGCCAGGGCAGTATTGACCGCATGAAGGTCCCAGTGGGTCTCCCCGCGATCGCCAACCGCACGACGCTCCTTGTCCTGGCCGCCCTCCTGGTCGTGGCGCTGGCCGTGACCGACTGGCTCACCAAGCCGTACATCTCGATCGGCTTCCTCTACCTCTTTCCGATCATGATCGCCGGCGCGTTCCTCTCGCGCGGCCAGACGGTCGCGGTGGCGCTCGTGTGCGCGGTCCTGCAGGAGGCGTTCAGCAACCTGCCCGAGAACGAGGCGATCGCCCGCCTGATCTTCAGCTCGACCGGCTTCGTCGCCACCGGCCTGCTCGTCGCGGAGCTGGTTCGCAATCGCCGCATCGCGCTGGCCCACGTGGTGGAGCTGGAGGGCGAGGTGAGGCTCAGGCGGGACGCGGAGGAGCAGATTCGCATCCTGGTGGATAGCAGCCCGGCGGCCATCGTCGTCGTGGACGCGGCCGGCCGGATCCTGCTGGCGAACGACGCCGCGGAGACGGTGCTCGCGCCGAGCGGCGCGCCGCTGCCGGGGCAAAGCATTCACGCCTACCTGCCCGCGTTGCAGGGCGCGATGGGGGCCCACCCCTCGCGCTTCCTTCGAACCGCGATGCAGTGCCGCGGCGAGCGCGGCAACCACGAGGCGTTCCTGGCAGGCGTATGGTTCTCGACCTACGAAACCATCGCGGGCCCGCGGCTGGCGGCGATCATCGTGGACCTGTCGGAGGACCTGCGGAGCCGTGAGGACTTGAGCTTCGATCGCCTGCTCAGGCATGCGCGGATCGTGATGAGCGCCCTGGGGCACGAGATCCGGAACCTCGCCAGCGCGGTACAGGTGGTGCAGAAGAATCTCTCACGCCTCACGGAGCTGGAGCAGAATGAGGATTTCCGCGCGCTCGGCACGCTGGTCCGGAGCCTGGAGAACATCGCGGCCCTGGAGCTGCGACCGTCGCCGCCGCCGGGACACGACGCCGTGGATCTCACCCCGGTGCTGGACGAGGTCCGGGTGCTGCTGGACGCGGCCTATCGTGAGTCGGGCATCGAGGTCCAGTGGCGGATCCCCGAGTCTCTCTCACTCGTCCGAGCGGATCCCTACGGACTCGTGCAGGTGTTCCTGAACCTCGCGAAGAACAGTCAACGCGCGATGCAGGACACGCCGATCAAGCGCCTCACCGTGAGCGCCGCTGTCGAGCGCGGGAGCGTGGTGATTCGGGTCGTGGACACGGGCGTCGGGGTGGCCGCGCCCGAGGATCTTTTCCGGCCGTTTCAGCGGGATGCCGCCGCCGCCGGGCTGGGCCTCTATGTCTCCCGCGCGGTGATGCGGAGTTTCGGGGGCGAGCTGATCTACGAGCCGACACCGGAGGGGTGCTGCTTCGCGGTGGTGCTGCCGCTCGTGGCCGGTGTCGAGGAGGCCGTCAGTGCCTGATGGGCCGGCACCGATCGGGATTCTCCTGATCGACGATCACGCGCTCTTTCGTGAGAGCGTGGCCCGCTTCCTGGGGAGCGAGTCCGGGTTCCAGGTCGTTGCCCAATGCGGCTCCGTTCACGAGGCGCTCGAGGCGCTCCGGATCACGACGGTCGATATCGTGTTGCTGGACATCGATCTTGGAGGGCGGAACGGCACCCAATTCATACCCTTGGCCAGGCAAAGGGGCTATGCGGGGCCGGTCCTGGTCGTGACCGCGGGTGTCGAGGAGAGCGAGGCCGCCGAGCTGATCCGGGCGGGCGCTTCCGGAATCTTCATGAAGCACAAGTCTGCACCCTTGCTCGCGCGTGCCATACATGACGTCGTGGCCGGGCGCGCATGGTTCGACCCGGCGCTCGTGCGCAGCGTCGTGACAACCGGGGCGACGGCTCGGTCAGGCTCAGCGGAGGGACGGTTCACGCAGCGGGAACGCCAGGTCCTGTCCTATCTGCTCGAGGGCCTGGCGAACAAGGAAATCGCGGGTCGCATCGGGGTGTCCGAGAGCTCGGTCAAGGCGACCCTGCAGCAGTTGTTCTCGAAGACCGGCGTGCGGACGCGGAGCCGGCTGGTGCGCATAGCACTGGAGCAATACCGCGACCTTACCGGCGGCCAGTCGCGGGGATGAACGTGACGTCGATGTGCACCACGATCCCGTCGTACATCTTGAGCGCGCCCATCAGCTTCGAGAGGCCCTCGACCTTGTAGTCCTTGAGGCTGAGCGGCGTATCGCCGCGCACGCGGAGGGCGTCCGACTGCCGCACGACGGTGGCTGGGATGGATGCCTCCCGGCTGACCCCGCGGATGCTGAACTGTCCCCGCAGCACGACCTCCGTGGTATCACCTCGCTCGGCGCCCGGTGTGACGCCGGTCAAGTCGAATCGGATCGTCGGATAGAGGTCGGCCGCGAGGGACTTGTTCAAGTCTCGGTCCCGGTGGTCGTTGCCAGTCACTAAAGTCGCGACCGGCGCCTCCACCCACCCCCGCACCTCGGACAGGGCTGCCCCGCCACTCATTTCACCGCGCACGGAGGTCGTCGCGCCGGCGAACGCGCCGGTCGTGGCTCGACCGTCGAATCTCAGCGTGCCCTCCCGCACAGTCCCGTCGGGGATCGGCCGGGGCGCCTGAGCCTGCAGCTCGCCAGACACGAGCACGGCAAGCGCCACAAGCAAGAACCGCATGTTCATCACTCCAGTCAGTTTGGTCCGATCGCCGTCCGGACGACGAGCCTCGCGGTCACCGCGTCC
>DATBQV010000198.1:0-4128 GCA_036560625.1 Gemmatimonadales bacterium | reverse complement strand
ACCCAGAGGTTGTCGCGCCACACGCCGGTCCAGGAGGCGTCGAGCCGGAGGTTGCCGTCGCGCGGCGCGCCCTCGGTCGCCAGGCTGGTCTCCAGCGAGCCGCCCAGAACATCGAGACCCACACCCGCCGAATACGCTCCGCTGCCCAGGAGATCGTTGCTCGGCGCGAGTATCGAGTAGTCGAGCACCACGCCGTCCCAGCGGGAGCGGTCCATCGGGATCGTCAGCTCGGAGCGCTGCTGGTCGGTGGAGGCGAAGAACTCGGAGCGCGCGCGCTCCCGCGCCATCCGCCGCGCGATCGGCAGGCTGTCCGCGTCGACGATGGCGACGCTCAGGTCGTTCCAGTTGATGGCGAACCGGACGCCGAGCAGCGCGCCGATGATGCGGGTGGCGAGGTACTGCTCGCCCTCGTGGGTGAGGCGATCGAGCGGACCCACCGTCATGGTCGAGTCACCCGCACGAATGCGGGGCTGGGCCGGATCCACCGCCACCCGGCGATCGCCCGGCTCGAACACCAACTCAGTGATGCCGCCCGGGAGCGGCCGGCTCCTGATCTCGGCCAGACCCGCGAGCTGGCTCAGCGGGAGCAGGGCCTCGTCGCCCACGCGGTAGGCGGAAACTGTCTGGGTCGTGTCCCGCCCGACCATCAGCTCGACGATGACCGGCTGCGCCTGGGTGGAATCCACCGCCTGCGCGCGAAGCCGGCCGGGCACGAGGCCCGCGGCAGCCAGCAGAAGACCGAGCCAGCGCCGCTGTGAGGTCACGGGATTCGCAGGTCCACCGAGTCACGCACCGGCGGCGAGCCCAGGAGAACGTCGGGCGGGATGTCTTGTCGTTCGGCGGCGACCTCGACCTTGAGCCGGTAGCGTCCCGGGCGCAGTCCGCCCGGAGGCAGTGCCGCGGTCATCAGCGGGGCCGCATCGTAGTAGACCGCCACCGGGCGATCGAACGAGGTGACCGTCTTGCCGGTCGAGTCGGCCAGGGCGGCGCGGGCGGTGCCGAGGAACGCCGCGTTGCCCGCGCGCACGAGGTGCAGGCGGACGGCGAGCGAGTCGCCGGCGCGGTTGGCCTCGAGATCGGAGAGCTTGACGCTCGTGCTCATCGGACCCTTGCGGTACTGGAGCGGGAGCACCGTGCGCACCTCGAGGCGGAGACCGACGCGGACGCCCCCCGAATCGGATTCGACGTTCACCGGCACGGTGCCGCCCTTGGCGGATACAACCACGCGGGCCCAGTACTCCCCATCGGCGAGGCCGGCCGGAGGCCGGGCCAGCAGCCGGACCGTCTGCCGCTCCTTGGGCCCGAGCATCATCCGCTTGGGGAACGCCTCGATCCAGCCGGCCGCGGAGGGCTGGGTAGAGTCGGGCGTGTCCACGGTCCGAAGCACGTACACGCCGGTGGAGTCGGTCACCGGGTAGCCGTAGAAGGTCGAGACCGAGATCTCGGTCGGATCGTCGCCCGGGTTGTAGAGCGTCAGCGAGCCGGCCCGCGTGCGGTGGTCCATGAACACGGCGTGGGGGGCCACGAGCACGCCCTGCGCCCGGAGGGGCGAGGTCGCGAGCAGGGCGCTCGATGCGGCGAGGCCGAGGGCGGCCAGAGCGATGCGACTCACAATTTGGTGATGGTCAAGGTGATCGTGTTGGTGTACGTCCCGAGGGTCTGGCCCGCCGTGGGCGTCACCGTGCCTCCGATGAACACGAGAATCGTCGAGCTGGTCACGATGTTGAATGTCTGGGCCACTTTCGGGTCGAAGGTGACGGGGATGCTCGAGGGCGCGGTTCCCGTCGCGATCGCATCGGTGCCGTTGAAGGTGATCGGCATGTTGGCGCCGGCCGGTCCGTTGAGCCGGTTCGGCAAGGTGAACTGCACCCGCACCTGGGAGCCGATCGCCACGGTGAACTGGAACTCGCCGCTCTTCACCGGATCGCTGGGGCCGACGTGGGTCGCGATCCCCCGGATGACCGGACCGAAGTTCAGATCGCGGATCCGGCTGACGGTCACCTGGGCCGCCGCGGGCTGAGCGGCAGCGAGCAGGGCCAGGGCGGAGAGGAGCGGCAGTGGTCGCATTTCGGTTCTCCCGCGGGGGGTCGGTCACGAGCGCGCCGGTCGAGGGCGGAACCTACCCCCGACCGGCGCGACCCGTCCCCGATCCTTCGGGAGGCCGGCTAGCTCAGAGGCGCGCTAGCTCAGAGGTAGACAACCTGCATCGTCACGTTGCCGTTGTACGTCGCGGCGACCTGGGCCGCGGCGGGCGACACGGTGGCGCCGACGAACACGAACAGGTTGGCGCCGCTGGACGGCAGGCTGGTGCCGCCGGCGCTGGGCGTGAACGCGGTCGCGCTACCGGCGTTGTTGATGGTGTTCCACCCGCCGGTCCAGGTCCCGATCGGCAGGTTGTTCACGCCGCTGGTCAGGTTGGCCGGGAGGGTAAAGGAGAGCTGGACCAGCGTCGCGGCGGACTTGGTCACGTCGAAGCGGCCGGCACCGGCGTCGGTGATCGCGACCGTCTTGTTGACGCCCGGGGTCACGTTGCCGAACGCGAGGTTTGCGCCGTTAGCGACGGTGATCGCGGTCAGCACGGTGGCCGACGCGGTGATGCTGCCGCTCTGGGCCTGGGCCGAGGCGGCGCCAAGGCTCAAGCCGAGGGCAGCCAATGCCGATAGTACCTTCGTGGTGCGCATGAGCCTCTCTCCGTGATCGTAGAGGTGGTTGGTCCCGCTTCGTGGTTCGGGGGAGTTCGCGCTCCCCGTTGATCGGCGGGGAGGGGCAATGCGTGTGCCACTGGTTGCGGATGCGACACGGTTTTGGTGCAACATCCGTCGATGTCCGGTGCTATCTCGTTGATTCTTAAGGGCTAGTGGTCGTGCGCCAACTGTCTATTATTTGGGCGGTTTGTCGCACTTCGTCCGTCCGCGCATTCGCGCCACAAGTGACGGGAGTTCCGATGCTTGGCGTTCGTGGGCGGAGTTGGCGCGCGGCTGGCCCTCGGGGGGAGGAGCAGGCCGTCCCGGCCCCAGCCGGTGCCTGGTCCGGGGTCCGGTGCGTGCTCGTGCCGGCGGGGATTGTCGTGGTGGCAGGGGGCCTGCTTCCGGCGAGTCTTGCCGGGCAGTCGGCTGGCAGGTTGCAAGTCGAGGCCCGGGTGGTCGGGGCGGAGGGGGCGTGGGAGGGCCTCGCCCTGGCTCGGCGCGCGGTCCTCCTGGCCGGTGCCGGCCAGCTCGAAACGAGGGGGGAAAGCCGTCTGGCGGACGTCCGGCTGGAGCGGTGGCCGGGTGGTGTGGTGGTGACGATCGAGTACTTGAGGAACTGAGCACCCGGGCTTGACGGCCCGGGTTTTTTGGACGAGATTGGTAACTGATTGGTTACGGGTAACCAGTGAACAGTAAACTGAATCAGATGCCGAGAGCTGCTGCGTCGTCAACCGTGTTCCGCGCCGTCGCCGATCCGACGCGCCGGGCGATCCTCGATCGCCTGCGGGCGGGGGGCAAGCCGGTGGCGGAGCTGGCGGCGGGCTTTCGCATGAGTCGCCCGGCGGTGTCGAAGCATCTCGGCGTGTTGCGTCGCGCCCGGCTGGTGCGGGAGCAGCGGGAGGGGCGGCAGCGGGTGTATCGGCTGGCGGCCGAGCCGTTGAGTGACGTGGCTGAGTGGATCGAATCGTATCGCCGGTTCTGGCAGGTCAATCTCGAGAGTCTCAAGCGCCACCTGGAACAGGGAGGGGAGTCATGACCGCAGTCGCAGATTCCGCGCTGGGCGTCGTCCGCGCGGTGATGGAGGTCGCAGCGTCGCCGGAGAAGGTGTTCAGCGCGCTGACCGACCCGAAGCAGCTGGACAAGTGGTGGGGATCGGAGGACATGTACCGGACGTTCGACTGGGTGAGCGACCTGCGGCCGGGCGGGGTGCGGAGCTGTCAGGCGCGGAGCCCGGGGCGCGAGGAACTCTCGACGGTGAAGGGCGAGTATCTGGCGATCGATCCGCCGAAGCTGCTGGAGTTCACCTGGCTGGCGAGCTGGGAGCCGGGCTCGACGCCGACGAAGGTGCGGATCGAGCTGGATCCGGTGCCGGCGGGGACGCGGGTGACGGTGGTGCACAGCGGGTTCGGGGCGGAGGATCAGAAGCGCCAGGGTGGGTACG
>DATBQV010000197.1:0-1604 GCA_036560625.1 Gemmatimonadales bacterium | reverse complement strand
GCGGAACCCCGATGGTCGTCGCCGACAGCCCCGGGTTCCGCGCGCTCGTGAACGGTGGCCGGGAAGCGGTCACGCTGCCTCATGACGATCCCGCCCGGTGGGGCCAGACGATCGTGGGGCTGCTGGGTGATCCGGGGCGTCGACGCGCGATGGGCGCGGCCGGCGTAGCCAAGGCGGCGCGCTATGCCTGGCCGGTCGTGGCCGAGCAAGTGCTGGCCGTCTATCGGGGCGTGCTGCACCGCTCGACCCATCGCCGCCGCCGGAGCGCCAGGACGCTGGCGCTGGTTCGACCCGGATAGTCCCACCGTCGGCTCCTCCACAGGTGTTCGGTCGGAAATCACCCGCGGGCCGCGAGCGGCATCACACGCCCGCTGAGAGGCACTGGGTACCGGCGCGGTGACCTGCGGCGCGGCCCCATCGTCTCCGGTCCGCGAACTTGCCACGGATGACGATCTCGCTCATCGCCCGGGTTCGGGACATCCTGGTCACCGGGCCCACCGCATCAGCCGCATTCGTACGAAGGTTCGCGCGGGAGACCCTGCCGCCGGGTCTGAGCCGAGTGCTCCCGAGCGGACAGGACCTCTACGAAATCGCTCCGCACTTGGGGCGGCTGCTGGCCAACCTGGTCCTGCAGGACGGGCGGCGCCGTGTGCTGGAGTTTGGTGCCGGTGCTTCCTCCGAGGTGCTGGCGACGGCGCTTGCCGCGACGGGTGGCGGCATGCTGACTTCCATCGAGGCCAATCCGGTCTGGTGCCGCGACCGATGGTCGGCGGTCGAGGCAACCGGCGCCGATGCGGTGCTGGTGCCGGCGACGCTCCGGTTCGCGGTCTCCCCGTTGGGGACCTACTTCGCGCAACCCGCCGCGATGGCGGCGGTGCGCGAGCGGGGCCCATTCGATCTCGTCGTCGTCGACGCACCGGACGGGGGGCACGGTCGCACGGGCACGCTCCACCAGGTGGCGCCGTGGCTCGCCCGAGGTGCCTTGGTCGTCGTGGACGACGCGGCGCGACCGCTCATCCAGGGCATGCTGACCGGTTGGCTCAGCGTCTATCGGGGGCTCACCCTGTTGGGTCAGGACGTTTCGTTCGCGGGGCGGGGGGTGGCGGTGCTCAGGTGGGACGGCGGCCCGGCCGCATTCTCGCTTCGATCGTGGCTCACCAGCGCCTATGAGGCTCTCAGTCTCGGGCGCCGCCGACGCGAGCATCGGCGACGCCGAGTGGAGTGCTGACCCGGCAGATACTCACCGTCCCCGTCGCCGGATCTCGACCGTGCGCTCCAGCTCGTCCGCGTGCTGGAGCACCTTGCGTCGGAGATCGAGCGGGATGTCCTGATGCCGGTCGAGATAGCCTCGCACCGTGGCGAGAGCGCTGTCGTCGGTCTGCCCACCCAGAAACGCGCCGAGCCAGTCCTCCAGAAAGAAGATCCGCCGGTTGGCCTGGATGAACGGAAGTGAGTCGAGGGCCGGCCGCAGATACGCGAGCGTGAGCGTCTCGTGCTCGATAGCGTTGAACGCGTCGAGACTTCCGGAGGCCCAGTCCTCGTTTAGTGCCTGATCCTCGAAATAGCGTGAGAAGTACGCCCGCTTGGTCTCCGCGTTCCGCCTT
>DATBQV010000196.1:0-2661 GCA_036560625.1 Gemmatimonadales bacterium | reverse complement strand
CGTGCACTCCCGCAGGCGGTCGCCAAGGATCGGGTGGGCCAGATAGGCTCGTGCCTCGGCGAGCGAGGTGATGGCGTAGCGCTCCGCCATCCAGCTGTGTCCGAGGCCGGCGATCTGCGGGAAGATGAACCACATCCAGTGGCTGGCCTTGCGCCCGCGGCTGAGCTCCTCCACTACGTCGCGGTAGACCGGCTCCTGGGCTTGGACGAACCGCTCGAGGGCGGATCCCGCGGCCGCGTCGGACGGGCTCACGCGAGGCGCATCTCGTAGCACAGGCTCAGCGGATCGACGAAGTACGGGCCGAACGGCGGGATGCGCGCGAAGCCGAGCCGCTCATAGAGCGCGATGGCCTCGCGCTGGTAGATGCCGGTCTCGAGCCGCAGCAGGGTCAGCCCGTGCGAACGCGCATGCTCGGCCAGGTGCTCCAGGATCTGCCGGCCGAACCCAGAGCCGCGGGAGTCGGGGCGCACGTACATCCGCTTGATCTCCCCGTACCTGGCATCGGCATCGTCGACGAAGAGGACGCCGCCGCACCCGGCGGCGACACCAGCGGACCGCAAGACGAAGAAGTGGACTCCCTCGCCCACCAGGCGCTCGATGCTGAAGCCATGTCGGCTGGCGGCCGGATAGAGCCCCTCGAGGTGTGCCTCCAGCTCCGTGACCAGACGCACGGCATCGGGTGAGTCGGGGCGTTCGCGGGCGATCGTGACGGGCATGGCGCCCGCCATTGTGCGGGGTGCCCGCGTCGGTCGTTACCATCGTGCGTGACGACCATGAGGAGCAGCCCATGACCCTGCGCGAGATCCAGCGGCCCATCAAGGCGCGCTACGTCACCGAACCCGATGCCGCGAAGATCACGCTGCGTGCCACCGGCCAGACCGCCGAGGGGGCGCTGAGCTGTTCCGTCGACATCGGGCGGGCGCTCTACGCGGCCGGCGCGCATCCTGGCGTCGGCGGGTCGGGCATGGCTGCCTGCTCGGGCGACCTGCTCCTGGGGGCCCTTGCGGCGTGCGCGCAGCTTACCTGCCAGATGGTCGCCGAGAACATGGAGCTCGACGTGAAGATCGGGGTGACCGTGGAGGGTGACCTGGATCTCCGCGGCACCCTGGGCACGCCGGACGTGCCGGTCGGCTTCGAGGCCATCCGCGTCCGCTTCGACCTTCGGCCCGCGAGGCCCATCGAGCCGGATCGGCTGGAACGCCTGCGCGACCGGACCGAGCGCTACTGTGTCGTCCTCCAGACCCTGCTGACGACCCCACCGATCGCCACGGAGTGGGCATGACCGACGAGCCGACCGCGACCGCCCGGATCGACGCCATCCTCGCGGCCGCCCCCGCCGACCAGCGCGCCGCGCTCCAGAACCTCCGCGACACGATCACCGCGGCGGCCCCGGAGGCGGACGAGATCATCAGCTACGCCATGCCCGCCTTCCGCTACCACGGTCGCGCCCTGGTCTCGTACTCGCCGTTCAAGAACCACTGCTCGCTCTTTCCCATGACCCAGGCGCTGATCCAGGCCAACCCGGAACGCGTGGCGGGCTTCGCCACGACCAAGGGGACGCTGCACTTCACGCCCGAGCATCCCCTCCCCCGCGAGCTGGTCGAATGGATCGTCCGCGAGCGGATGGCTCAGATCGACTCCCGCCCAGCCCCCAGGCGCCGCGCCACCGCCCGCCCGTCCTGACGGCCCGCAGGCCCCGGATCGGTCGAATCTGGTCGAGCCCTGCCCCGGCAGGTCGATCTCTGACGGATCCAGGCCACAGGATCCAGGATCGTGTCCGATACGAACCTCCCAGGTCAGGACCGGCGAACCCCCAGGTCAGTGGGGGTCCAGGCTCTCCGGGCCGATCGGGCGCCCTTCGCCGTCCACGAGGCGCCAGCGGACGTCCAGGCCGGCATCCCGGCCCGATGCCAGTCGCCGCGCCACCTCGGTCGGCGAAGCATCCGGTCCG
This sequence comes from Gemmatimonadales bacterium, assembly GCA_036560625.1. Classification (GTDB taxonomy): domain Bacteria; phylum Gemmatimonadota; class Gemmatimonadetes; order Gemmatimonadales; family GWC2-71-9; genus DASQPE01. The sequence goes on along the minus strand of DATBQV010000196.1, from coordinate 710 downwards.
AGCGCCTGGATCGCCCTGTTGACGGCGAGCGCGGCGATGGCCGGGATCTGGCCCACGATGTCACGGCGGGCGAGGCCTTCCGGGTCGGGTGCGCCGGCGCGCGTCAGACGGCCGATGAGCTCGCGGGCGCGCCGTTTCTGGGCCGGCTCGAGCCCGTGGAACCAGCGCGGCTCCCGCGGCTGCTCGGGCACGGCCGCCGGCTTCGGTTTCACCTTCGCGGGCGGTCGGGGCGGCTCGGTCGCCGGATTCGAGGGCTTCGGAGGTGCCACGTGCCTGGTCCGGCTGGCGCCGGGTCCCTTGGGCGGCTGGGCGAGCCTCGACGCCTGCGGCGAGACGGCCGGGCCGGCCTTGCGGGCAGCGGCGATCGCTTCCTTCGCGGCGTTGAGACTGCCGAACGGGCCCCGGACCAGCGGCAGTCCGAGTTCGTCGGTCTGTTCCGCGTCGACCACGACCCACGTGCCCGACTGCGGTTCGATCGTGAAGCGCGCATCGCGGGTCTGCCAGCGCCCGGCCCCGAGTCGCTTGAGTGAACCGTCGTCCTGCTTGTCCTTGGCCACGCCGTCACGATAGCCGAAGATTCAGTCGGTCTTGACGGTGACCCCCAGCAGCAGGTCCCACGCGTTCTGCGTGCCGGTCACGATGTGGGCCAGCGCCGCGCCCGCGATCAGCCACACGGCGGGCACCCAGCCGACTGCCAACCCGATGCCGGC
>DATBQV010000195.1:0-4621 GCA_036560625.1 Gemmatimonadales bacterium | reverse complement strand
TGCCGGGGGCACCGCCGCTGGGCTCCGCGGCCGTGGGCGATGCGGGCGCGCCGGTGGCGCGCGCGATCGAGCCGCCGCTTACCAACGTGGGCGTCGCCGTCGGCGTCGTCACCGTCTCGAGCGCCTCCGCGAAGGCGGCCGCCGTGGGGAAGCGGTCGCCTGGGACCTGCGCCAATGCGCGCTGGATCGCCTGGTCCACCGCCTCGGGCACGTTGCCGCGGATCCTCCGTACGCTCGGCACCGGGTCGGTGAGCCGGCGCATCAGGATCACCTGCGCCGTGGGCCCCGTGTACGGCGGCTCCCCCGCGAGCATCTCGTAGAGCACGCACGCGAGGCTGTAGACGTCGGACCGCGCGTCGATGGTCCGGGCCCCGTTCGCCTGCTCGGGGCTCATGTACTGCGGCGTCCCGACGCTCATGCCGGTTTGGGTGAGCGCCTCGCCGCCGTCTCCCCCGAGCGCCCGCGCGATCCCGAAGTCGGCCACCAGGGTACTGCCGTCCGCCGTGAGCAGGATGTTTTCCGGCTTGATGTCCCGGTGCACGATCTGCCGCGTGTGCGCGTACTGGAGGGCCTGCGCCGCCTCCCGGGCGATCCGCAGCGCGTCCTTGAGCGCCAGCTGGCTTTCACGCCGGAGCCTGGCGCGCAGCGACTCCCCCTCCACGTAGGGCATCGTGAACCAGAGCTGCCCCGCGGTGTCGCCGGAATCGAGGACGGTGAGGATGTGCGGGTGCTGGAGCCGGGCGGCGAAGCGAATCTCCCTTTGGAAGCGGTCGGGGCCGAGGGAGGCGGCCAGCTCGGGGAGGAGGACCTTGAGCGCGACCGGGCGGTCGTGCTTTAGGTCCTGGGCGAGGAAGACGGTAGCCATGCCGCCGCGCCCGAGCTCATGCTCCAGGACGTAGCTCCCGCTCAACCCGCTTTGGAGCTGCTCGCGAAGGTCGGCCAAGTGCGCCTAGTGCCTGGAGGAGGAGGTGCGGCGGAACATCGCCTCTAGGATACCCCCGACTGGCTGAGGGGGGTAGGGTCGTGGGCTGGGACCCTCAGCCGCCCCGAATCGGGGACCCGCGGCGCGCGCCGAGGGAGGAGTAGAGCGCGAAACCGGCAACCACCACGTTGGCCACGATCACCGGCAGGGCGTGGATCAGGACGCCGTACGCCACCCAGAACACGGCGGCCAGCGCCTGCACGCGGCGGAGCACCGCCGGCTCCTTGCAGAGGTACGAGCCGGCGAAGACGGCGGTGGCGAGCCATCCGATCCAGTCGATCATGCCCGTCTCCTCGTCAGACCCCGGCCGGCGGTGCCGCCGGCGCCTCGCGGATCGTGAGCGAGTCGGTCCGGATCTTGTCCCACTCCTGGAGCACGAGGCCATGGGCCTCGAACAGCGCGCGGATCCGCGTCGAGTCCCACCCGACGATATCCTCGAGAATGGGTACCAGCACGCCGAGCGCGTTGTCGCCGAGGATCGTGCGCCTGGCGATCGGCGTGAGGTAGCGGTTCTCCGACACCGCGACCGTGAGTCCCCCGAGCCGATTCACGTGCAGCATCACGTGGACATCGGAGCTGCCGTCTCCCACGTACACCACGCGATCGGGTCCCACCGGCAGCGTCGCGCGCAGCTCGTCGAGCACGGCAACCTTGCCGTAGCCCGCGGCGACCCGCACGATCGACTCGATCTCCCCTGATCGCGGATCGTAGCGGAACCGCGTGCCGTGGATGCGGTCCTCCGGCACGACGCCCGCCAGGGCCGAGCGGATGACCTCCTCGGGAGCGGCCGAAATCACGTAGAAGGTGAAGCGGTGACCGTCGAGGTCCTCGAGGAGGCGTGACAGCAGCGGGATGTCTTGCTTGAGCCGGATCCGCTTGCCGGCTTCGACCAGGTCTTCGCGCCGCACCCGGCGATATTCCGGATCGTGGAGCAGCAGATACGCCAGTTCCGCGCCCTGCTGCACCAGATGGATGTCGGCGAGCCCCGCGGCCTTCTCGGGAAATCCCCGGATGCCCAGCAGCTCGCTGAGGACGAGGCCCGAGTCGTTGAAGCTCAGCGTCTGATCGAAGTCGCTGGCCAGCAGGTAGTGCTTCATGCATCCCTTCCCGAGACGCTCCGCGCTCCTAAAAGCCGACGCCCCCGCCGGGAACAGCTCCGGACGGGGGCGCCGGCAGTCGATCATGCGCGGACCTTAGGAGGCCGGGATGCGCCTGTCAACCCGGATGCATTCTTGCCGCCGTTCTCCTACACAAACGTGACCGGTGGAGAACTCAGCGCGGCCACAGCCAACCGAAGGCGCCCGCCGTCACGAGCCCGTAGATCAGACCGTCGAAGATGTCCGTGAACGTGATCGCCCACGGCTTGCCCATCCAGATGGACGGAGGAACCGCGCCGCCGGCGTATCCGAGAAAGGCCACCGTGCCGACGACCCGGAACACATGGAGATAGTCGGCGCCCGGCTGGACGGTGCGCGACGCGATATAGGCGGCGAAGTACGCGATCACCAGGGAGAACACGAACCACTGCGCCAGGCTGGGCCCCATGGCGTAGGTGCCCGGCTTCTTGATGGTGAGGGTCCCCACGGGGCCCTCCAGGAACTTCTGCTGCATCTCGGGCGTCTTGATCTCGTTGTAGTCCGCCATGTACGGGAGGAAGTACATCCGTGGCTCGGGGTTTCCGCTCCGGATGGCCGCGCGCACCGCGTCTTCGTTCGCGAGCTTGGTGTAGCCCCGCGAGTGATACTTGAGGACCATGTGCAGGATGCTGCTGACGATGAACACGAGGACCGCTGAGACGAGAATCGGCAGCCAGAGTGCGCCGAGGGTCACCATTACGCCCTCCAGGGAAGATGCCGGCGATGGGACAGGGTGCCGAAGATCATACCGCGCGATTCTGCTTCTGGCGAGCGGATCAGCCGGTCACAAGCATGGCCATGCCGACCGCGATGAGGGCGACTGCCCAGATCAGATCGAGATTCACCCAGGCGCGGCGGAGCAGCTCGAGCCCGAGCGTCTGGTAGATCGCCAGCGCCACGGCGCCCATCACCAGCAGCATCGTCCCCGTGTGCACCGCGAGCACCAGGAGCCCGCCCGAGGCGTGGACATGGGCGGGCGGCCCGGGAAGACCGAGGAACACGGGTGCCAGCATGAGCCCGGCGCCGTGAGCGGAGGCCATCAGAAACGACCAGAGGACGAGATCACGAAACCCCACGCGCATCCCCACCCAGCGGGCATGCGCGTAGGGCCGCACCAGCCGAAACGCGCCGAAGCCGATCAGCACCGCGGCGGCCGCGACGTGCAGGCTCCGCGGCGAGACCGCGGCCCCGGCGCCCAGCAGCAGGACGCCGACGAGCGCCACCGATACCGCGTGTCCAATCGCGATGGGGACCAGCGCCAGGAGCACCGCCGAGCGGCGGTGCTCCTGGAGTCCGAGCGCCAGGGCGAACAACCAGCCCATGGCGGGGTTCAGACCGTGAAACGCTCCGAGTGCCGCTGCCGTCCAGACGCCGGCCGGGCTCACGCAAAGCAGTAGGAGTCGGACGACGCGTCGCCGCCCTGGAGCCGCACCTGGTGCGGCCGCTCACCCTCGAACTCCAGGAAGAACCTGGGGTCCGGAGTGATTCCGCCGTTCGGGCCCACATTGAGCTTCGCCATCCAGCCGCGAATGCCTTCGGGATAGAACTGCGTGTCCCACGAGCCGTACAGCGAGTTGGTGAAATAGACTCGACGGCCGTCGCGGCTGACCTCGACCATCTGCGGTCCGCCGTTGAGCGGCCCCGAGTGCGGATGCGGAGCGTGCCGCACGATGCCGCCGAGGTGCATGCTGCCGGTCTGCTTGGGGTGGAACGGATCCGAGACGTCGTACTGGCGTATCTCGCCCGTGCCCCAGCAGGAGACGTAGAGAAAGCGGTCGTCCACCGACAGGTCGATGTCGCTCACGAGCGGCGGGACCGCTTTGAACGGCTGGAGCGCCGGCGGGAGCAGGCTCGGGTCCGCGGGTTCGGCAGGAATCTCGATCACCTTCTCGAGCGCCCACTTGCCGCCCTTCTTGTGCCACAGCCAGATCGAGCTGGAGAGATCCTTGACGCTGATCACGACGCCCACGAACCCGTACGACTTCGTCGGGTCATGCGCGGGCCGAAGCTCGAGCGTCATCTGATCGTCCTCCCCCACGGGGAGCGCCTGGACATGGCGGCCCTTCCGGAGATCCCAGAAGTGGACGTGCCGCCCGTACTTCTTGCCCAGGAGCAGCTCGGGGACCACGCCGTTTTCCACCATGTCCGGCGTGCCCCACTCGCTCGTCACCATCGTGTCCTGGGTCAGGTGCCACCACGCGTCGTAGGCCAGCCGTTGCGGTCCGCGGTCTTTCTCCCACGGCCCGATCACCTCGAACGTGTTGTGATCCAGCAGGAAAACACCGCCTGGCGCCTTGCCCTCGGGTGAGCCGAGCGCGCTCACGTAAATGCCCTCGGGGCCGCAGTGCACCGTGTGCGGCCGGGTGTAGCCGCTCTTCTTCGCGATCTCCGTTGGCTCGATCACTTTCACGATCTTGGGCGTCCTCGGATCCGGCTTGGTGTCGAGGATGTAGATCCGGGACGATCGGAGCCCCGGCACGACCAGAAACCGGCGCTCGACGTG
>DATBQV010000194.1:0-7778 GCA_036560625.1 Gemmatimonadales bacterium | reverse complement strand
CCGGCGCGGCGGACGGACAGGTTGGCGTCCACTCGCAGGCTCCCCTGCTCCATGCTGCAGTCGCTCACGTCGGCGTAGACCAGGATCTGTTTCAACGTGGTGAGATAGGCCCGGGCCTCCGCGGGCGAGCGGATGTCCGGCTCGCTGACGATCTCAGCGAGCGGCGTTCCGGCCCGATTCAGGTCTACCGCGGTCTTTCCCGGGAACCGGTCGTGGATGAGCTTGCCCGCGTCCTCCTCTACGTGCAGGCGGGTCACGCCGCACTGAATCCGGCCCCGATCGGGCGACTCGAATTCGACCGACCCGCCCACGGCGAGGGGCTCGTCGAACTGGGAGATCTGATACCCCTTGGGCAGGTCGGGATAGAAGTAGTTCTTCCGGGCGAACACGCTGCGCTCTTCGACGGTGCAGCCGAGCGCGAGCGCCGCGCGCACGGCGAGGCGCATGGCCTGGGCGTTGGGCACGGGCAGCGCCCCCGGGAGGCCGAGACACACCGGGCACACGTTGGTGTTGGGCGGATCGCCGAACGCGGTAGAGCAGCCGCAGAACATCTTGCTCCGCGTGAGGAGCTGGACGTGCACCTCGAGGCCGATCACCGCTTCCCAGCCCATCAGCGCACCTCCTCCGTCGGTCGAAGCACGCGCTCCAGCGCCGCGGCGACGCCGAGCATGCGGGCCTCCTCGAAGTCCGGAGCGATCAGCTGCGCTCCGATCGGGAGCCCGCTGTCGCGACCCACCGGCAGACTCAGGGCGGGTAGGCCGGCGAGATTCGCCGGGCATACGAAGATGTCCGCGAGATACATCTGCACCGGGTCTTCGGTTTTTTCCCCCGCCTTGAACGGCGGGGTCGGCGTCGTGGGCGTGAGGAGCAGGTCCACGCCGCTCCCGAACGCCCGCTTGAAGTCCTGGGCAATAAGCGCGCGGACCGTCTGCGCCTTGCGGTAGTACGCGTCGTAGTATCCCGCGCTCAGCACGTAGGTGCCGACCAGGATCCGGCGCCGCACCTCGGCCCCGAAGCCCTCGCCGCGGGTAGCCCGGTAGAGCGCACGGATGTCGCCCTCGGGGCCGACTTTTCGCACGCCGTAGCGGACGCCGTCATAGCGGGCAAGATTCGCGGCGGCCTCCGCCGGCGCGATGATGTAGTAGGTCGGCACCGCGTACCTGGAGTACGGCAGCGACACGTCCTTGAGCTCGGCGCCCAGTTGCTTGAGCGCCTTGATCGCCCGGTCGAGACCGGCACGGACGCCGGGGTGCAGATCGCTGGGGAAGTATTCCTTCGGCAGTCCGATCTTGACGCCCTTGAGGTCCGCGCGCGCGGCGGCGGGCTCGAACGCCGGCCGATCGGCCTTGGTCGTCGCGTCGAGCGGATCGGGCCCGCTCATCACCGTGAGCACGCGGGTCGCGTCGCCCACCGTCCGCCCGAACACCGAGATGCAGTCGAGCGAGGAGCCGAAGGCCACCAGGCCGAACCGGCTCACTCGCCCGTAGCTGGGCTTCACCCCCACGATCCCGCAGAAGCTGGCCGGCTGGCGCACCGAGCCGCCTGTCTCCGAGCCAAGCGCCGCCGGGACGACGCCGGCGGCCACGAGCGCGGCCGACCCGCCCGAGGATCCGCCCGGCACGCGCGCGGGATCGAGAGGGTGCTTCACCCGCCCGTACGCAGAATGCTCGGTGGACGACCCCATGGCGAACTCATCCAGGTTCGCCTTGCAGGCGACCATGGCGCCCGCGGCGCGCAGCCGCGCGACCGCCGTGGCCGTGTAGGGCGACACGTAGCCTTCGAGGATCCGCGACGCGCAGGTGGTCGGCGCGTCGGTGGTCACAATGTTGTCCTTCACGGCGATCGGCATGCCGTGAAGGGCACCCTTGGCGGCAAGACCGTCGACCCGCGCCGCCTCGGCGTCCAGCGCTGCCTGCGACCAGAAGAGCGTGGCGTTGAGCCCGTCGGCGTCGGCCTTGGCGAGCCGGGCGCCCGTTTCCCGCGCGACCGCCGCGCTGCTCACAGGTCCTCCATGGCGCCGTGGCGCGGCACGAGGAAGAAGCCGTCGGCAAACTCCGGTGCGAGTGCCGAGGGCGGACGCGCGAGCGGCACCGGATTCACGACGTCCTCGCGCAGCGGCGTGGCGGCCGGCCCGGCGAGGAACGGCTCGACTTTGGCCGTAGACGGGACGTCGTCGAGCTGGGCGACGTAGTCGACAATGCTGTTGAACTGCTCCACCAGCTTGGACAGCTCGTGCTCGTCCACGCCGATCTCCGCCAGCCGGGCGACATGGAGCACCCGATCGGGCCCGATGTTCATGCGCTCTCCCAGTCTCGCTCGAGGCCGGCATAGGCCACGAGCAGTTGCTTGACCCCGATCTCGGCATCGTCGAACGCGACCTCGACCTTGAGGTCGCGCCCGCCGCCGCTCAATCCGCGGATGGTTCCGCTCCCGAACCGGCGATGCCGCACCCGTTCACCCTTCACGTAGCGCGGGGCATCCTGGGACGTCTCCTCGACCGCCACGTGCGTCGTGCCCACGGCGGGCCGCTCCGCCGGCTCGCGGACCTCCCAGCGGCCGCGGCCTCCGCCCGATCGCCCATCCCACCCCGGCGCCCAGAGCGCGCTGGTCCGCCGCTCCTCCACCATCGTGGGCGGCAGCGCGCGCAGGAACACCGACGCAATGCCCGGCCGGAGCTCACCGCCCCGGCGCCGAGCCCGGGCCCAGGTGAGATACAACTTGTCCTTGGCGCGCGTGAGCCCTACGTAGCAGAGACGCCGCTCCTCCTCCAGCCCGTCGGGCTGCTCTTCGGCACGGGCCAGCGGAAAGAGTCCGTGCTCCATGCCCGCGAGGACGACGACCGGCCACTCGAGACCCTTGGCGGTGTGCAGGGTCATCAGGGTGACGCCCTCCTCCGCGCCCACCACGGTATCGTTGGCGGTGAGCAGGGCCGCCTCGGCGAGGAAGCGCTCGAGCGGGGTGGAGGGATCTTCCGAATCCGGCGGCACGACCTCCGACCACTCCGCCGCGCTCGCGACCAGCTCACGCACATTTTCCCAGCGATCGCCGCCCTCCGGCCCTTCGGCCAGCAGGTAGGCTTCGTAATCGAGCGCGCGGATCAACTCCTCGAGCACCTCCGCCGGCGCGAGCGCCGCCGCCCGTGCCCGGAGGCCGTCTACCAGCTCGGCGAAGCGGCGAAACGCCTCGCGCACGTTGGGTCGCAGCTCCTGGACGCCGTCGGCGCGGCGCGCCACCTCGAGGAGCGGCTGGCTCCACTGCTGCGCCGCGCGGCCCAGCGCCGCGAGGCTCGAATCGCCCAGCCCGCGACGCGGCACGCTCACCGCTCGCAGGAATGCTTCGTCATCCGCCGGATTGGCGACCAGTCGGAGATAGGCCAGGAGATCCTTCACCTCCCGCCGCTCGTAGAAGCTGATCGCGCCCACCAGCCGATAGGGCACGCCGGCGCGGCGGAACGCCTCCTCCATCGCGCGGGATTGCGCGTTGGTCCGGTACAGGACCGCCATCTCTCCATAGGTCCAATCGCTCGCGCGGGCGCGGCGCTCCAACTCGCGGACGATCCACTCGGCCTCGTCCCGCTCGTCGGCCGCGGCCACCAGCGTCACCTGCTCACCGCCCTGGCGCCGGGTCCGCAGCGTCTTCCCCAGCCGCCCCTTGTTTTCGGCGATCACCCCGTTGGCGACGTCCAGCACGATCTGGGTCGAGCGGTAGTTCTCTTCCAGCCGCACCAGCTTCGTGCCGGGGAAGTCGGCCTGGAACTGGCGCATGTTGCGCACGTCGGCACCGCGCCAGCCGTAGATGGACTGGTCGTCGTCGCCCACGGCCGCCACGTTGCCGTGCGCGCCCAGGCGTCGAATGAGCTGGTATTGTGCCTTGTTCGTATCCTGGAATTCATCCACGAGGACGAACGCGAACTTGCGACGATACGCCTCCAGCCGGTCGGGATGCTCGTCGAACAGCGTGAGAGGGTGCAGGAGCAGATCGTCGAAGTCCATCGCGTTCGCGGCGCGGAGCGCCGGACCGAGAGCACCGAACACGTCCGCGGCCACCCGGGAGAGCCGGTCGAACGGCGAGCTCTGCTCGAGCGCGGCGGGCCCCAACATCCGGTTCTTGGCGTGTGAGATGAGCGCCGTCACGGCCCGGGGCGCGAACTGCTTGGTCGAGTGTCCCCGCTGCTCCATGAGCCGCTTGACCAAGCCCAGCCGATCGTCCTCATCGTAGATAGTGAAGCGACGGGTGAAGCCCAGCAGCTCCGCCTCCCGGCGCAGCAACCGGGCGGAGAGCGAGTGGAAGGTCCCGATCCAGAGCCCCGACGGATCGCGGGCCAGGAGGCGCCCGATCCGTTCCTTCATCTCGCCCGCCGCCTTGTTGGTGAAGGTGACGGCGAGAATCCGGTCGGGGGGGACCCCGTGGCGATCGATGAGGCTCGCGATCCGGGTGGTGAGGACGCGCGTCTTCCCCGAGCCCGCGCCCGCGAGCACGAGGACCGGGCCCTCGACGTGCTCGACCGCCTCCCGCTGCGCGGGATTCAAGCCCCGGGTCCAGTCCGGGGCCTCGACGACCTCGCTCAGGCCGGCGTCTCGGCCAGGGGAATGCGGATCAGGAAGCACGTGCCCTTCTCGCTCGGCTCGAGCGCCAGCTCGCCCCGGTGCGCCTCTTCAACGACGCGGCGGGAGAGGGCCAACCCGATCCCCCACCCGCCGCGCTTGGTGGTGATGCCCGGCTCGAAGATGTCGCGGCGGATCTCCTTCGGGATGCCGGGGCCGTCGTCCAGCACCCGGATCGCCGCGGTCCGCTCATCGCTCTCCACCCGGAGAATAATCGTGCCCGATCGGCCTTGCAGCGCGTCGATCGCGTTTTTCACCAGCGCTTCCAGCGCCCACTCCAGCAGCACCGGATCGCCCAGCACCGTGGGGCCGGCGCCCGCCGCCTCGACCCGCAGCTCGATCTGGTTCGCCCACTTGGGCAACCGCGGCCGGAAATAGCCGGCCACGCGGTCGGCCAGCGCACCGAGCCCGATCGGCTCGCGCGCCGCGGGGTTCCCGATCCGCTCGAAGCGCCGTGCCACCCGATCGAGCCGCTCCGCGTCGGCCGACAGATACTCGGCCAGCGCGGGCGGCGCCTCGGGCAGCGACCGGATCCGCTCGATCCAGCCTTGCAGGCTCGTGAGCGGCGTGCCCATCTGGTGCGCCGCCTCGCGCGCCATCGCCACCCACAGCCGGTCGCGCTGCGCGTTCATCGCGCTCCGGTAGGCGAAGACCGCGACCCCCACCATGAGCGTGATGGTGAGCGCCTGGAGCACGACCAGCGCGGTGAGCTGGAAGCGGGCCGGCGGGACCCCGTAGTGCACCGAGCCAATGCTCGAGTCCACGACCGGCGGGCTCTGTCGGTCCAGGCTCCCGACGAACTGCTGGAGGCGGGGATCGTCCAGGCTCGCATCGAACGGGAGATTGTCGTACGAGGTGACCCGGCCCGACGCGTCGGTCACCACGAGCGGAATGCCGGACGCCCGCACCTGCTCGCCCAGCCGGAGCAACGCCTCGAGCTCGGCCCCCGGCCGTGAGCTGTTGAGTCCAGTGAGCACTTCGGAGTAAAACCGGCTCGTGGTCTCCGCGTCCTCGCGGAAGTGGCGCACCACCAGCCAGCCGGTGCCCAGGCTCAGACCGGCGAGCAGCGCGACCAGCCCCACGACCAGCGGCGGGGCCAGGCGCTCGATCCGCGGCCTACGCGGGCGGCTCGAGGCGCGAGACGCCGACATACGGCACCAGCGCGTCGGGGAGGCGAACCGAGCCGTCGGCCTGCTGGCCGTTCTCCAGCAGGGCCACCACACAGCGGGGGAAGGCGACGCCCGAGGCGTTCAGCGTATGCACGAACTCCGGCTTGGCGCCCGGCTCCGGGCGATAGCGGATGTTCGCCCGGCGGGCCTGGTAGTCGGTGAACGTGCTGGCACTCGACACTTCGAGCCAGCCGTTCACCCCCGGTGCCCACACTTCCAGATCGAACGTGTGGGCGCTGGCGTTGCCGGTGTCGCCGGCGGCCAGATCGACCACCCGATACGGCAGCTCGAGGCGTTGCAGCACCGTCTCCGCGTGCCCGGTGATCACGGCATGCTCCCGCTCGGACAGCTCGGGCCGGGTGAAGCGAACCAGCTCGACCTTGTCGAACTGGTGCACCCGGATGAGCCCGCGCGTGTCCTTGCCGTGGGCACCGGCTTCGCGGCGGAAGCAGGGCGTCCACGCGACATAGGCGATCGGGAGCTGCGCACCGTCGAGCACCGCGCCCCGGTGAATGTTGGTGATCGGCACTTCCGCCGTGGGGATGAGATAGAGATCATCGTCGCGCGTCCGGTACAGCTCCTCCGCGAACTTGGGCATCTGGCCGGTGCCGAACACCGAGTCGTAGCTCACCAGGTACGGCGGGGCGATCTCGACGTACCCGTGCTCCTTGGCGTGGAGGTCGAGCATGAAGCTGGCGAGGCCCCGGACCAGCCGTGCACCGTGGGCTCGAAACAACGGGAACCCGGAGCCGGTGATCCGCGCGCCGGCGGGGAGATCCAGAATCCCGAGCGTTTCGCCCAGCTCCCAATGCGGCTTCGGCGCGAACCCGAAGTTCCGCGGCGCGCCCCAAGTCCGGACCACGCGGTTGGCCGACGCATCGCCGTCCGGCACCTTCGGCGACAACAAGTTGGGGAGGAGGCTCAGCTCGCGCGATACCTCAGCCTCGGCGCTGCGCACCGCGGCCTCGAGCGCCTTCTCCTCGTCGCCGGATGCCTTGAGCCGCGCGAGCAGCTCGTCGGCCGGCTGCTTGGCTTTCTTGAGCCGGGCGACCTCTTCGCTCGCGGCCTTGCGCTCCGCCCGCAGTGACTCGAAGCGCGTCAGGCTCTCGCGGTGCTGTCGGTCCAGCTCGAGCACCCGATCGACCTGCCCCGGCAGCGCGGGATCCAGCCGGCGAGCGAGATTCGCCCGACTGGCCTCTGCGTCCTGCCGGAGGCGCTTCAGGTCGATCATCGGCCCTCAGTTGTTGGGCAGGCCCGCCTCGAGATCGCGGAAGCCGCAGTTCCGGTTGGCGAGCACCTCGAACGTGACCTCGCGGTCGACGTTATCGAACGAGAGCACGTGCAGCTTGGCGTAGACCGGCACGCCGAGCGTTGTGCACACGATGCTGCTCCGGGCCACAAACACCTGGTTCACGGCGATGGTGAGCGTATCGAGCGACGTGTACCCGTTGAGCGGAGCCTGGGTGACCTCGGCGAAGGTCTGGTCGCTCAGGAGCAGCCCTGGCTGCAGCCCCGTGGTGTTGCTGATGCCGAGGGCGGCGGCGGGCAGTAACACGCGCTGCCCATCGGGCTCGATGTTGTACGCGAAGTCGAAGGACGAGGTCTGATCGGTGCGGATGGCCGCGGAGCTGGCGATGGCAAAGGCGCTCGGCACGGTGAACGGGGTGCCGACCAGCGCGCCCAGCGTGATGGTGTCGACCACGTTCGTAAGGGTGGCCGGGCCAAGTGGATTGCCGTTGCACGCCCCGCCGGCGAGACCGATGGGCAGGACCAGCAGAATGCAAAGGAGTCGACGCATGAGATCGGAAGGTTAAGCGCCGTGCGGAGAGGGGTCAACCCGCCGTCATTCCTTGACTTCGCCACCTCCGACCCCTACGTTGCGCTCACCTTTTTTACACCGCCCGCCGAGGGGGTCGTTTGAACGGTTTGGGAGAGGCGGTGCGGGCCTTCGCCGATCGCGCCGATGTGGCGGCCGTGGTGTTGCTGAGCGGCGATGGGCTGCCCA
>DATBQV010000193.1:0-6824 GCA_036560625.1 Gemmatimonadales bacterium | reverse complement strand
TACCGTTCACCGTTCACCGTTTACCGTTGTGCCATGCGCATAAAGGCTTTCCGCGCGTTGCGTCCCCGGGCGGAGCTGGCCGCCCGGGTGGCCGCGGTGCCGTACGACGTCGTGAGCCGCACCGAAGCCGCCGCGCTGGCCGAGGGGAATCCGGACAGCTTCCTGCACGTGGGGCGCTCGGACATCGACCTGCCGGCAGACACCAACCCGTACGATCCCCGGATCTACGCCGCAGCCAAGGCCGCGCTCGACCGGCTCATCGCCGGCGGCACGCTCGTCCGTGACGCGGAGCCGGCGCTATTCCTGTACCGTCAGGTCCTGGACGGTCGGACCCAGACGGGGGTGGTCGCCTGCGTGCACGTGGAAGACTACGAATGCGACATCATCCGCAAGCACGAGAAGACCCGGAAGGACAAAGAGGACGACCGCACCCGGCACGTGCTCACTCTCAACGCGCACGCGGAGCCGGTGTTCCTCACCTATCGGTCGAGGCCGGAGCTGGACCGGTTGTCTGCGGCCGCGGCGGCGAGCCCGGCGCTGTACGACTTCACCGCGGCCGACGGCGTCCGGCATACGGTGTGGCGTCTGTCCGACGTCAAACCGTGGATCGACGCGTTCGCGCGCGTGCCGCTGGCGTACGTTGCCGATGGGCACCACCGTTCGGCGAGCGCCTGGCGCGCGGGACGGGAGCGGCGCGCGGCAAATCCCCGGCACACCGGAGACGAGGAATACAACTGGTTCCTCGCGGTGCTGTTCCCGTCGAGCGAGCTTCGGATCTTGCCCTACAATCGGCTGGTGAAAGACCTGAACGGTCTCTCGCCGGGCGGGTTTCGGGCACGGCTCGCCGAGGTCGGGCGGCTTGAGCCCACGACCGATCCCACGCCGCCGGCCCCCGGGGCCTTCTGTCTATTTTTCGACGGGCGTTGGGAGCGGCTCACCCTCGATCCGCGCTCGATCGATCGGGGTGATCCGATCGGCTCGCTCGACGTGAGCCTGCTCCACGATCGGATCCTCGGCCCGATCCTCGGCGTCGGCGATCCGCGCACCGACAAGCGGCTCGACTTCGTCGGTGGGATCCGCGGCCCGGGCGAGCTGGAGCGCCGGGTGCGGTCGGGCGAGATGGCGCTCGCGATTTCGATGTACCCGACGACCCTCGAGCAGCTGCTCGCCGTAGCAGACGCCGGAGAGATCATGCCACCCAAGAGCACGTGGTTCGAGCCGAAGCTCCGGAGCGGACTCTTCGTTCACGAGCTGGATCCGGTGACATGAACGTTCTGATCGCGGACAAGTTCGAGAAAGTCGGCATCGACGGCCTCAAGGAGCTGGGCTGCACGGTCGTGGCGCAGCCGGACCTCACCGCCGCGACGCTGCCGGAAGCCCTCAAGACCCACGACCCCAACGTGCTCATCGTGCGGAGCACGAAGGTAACGGGCGAGGCCCTTCGTAGCGGCCCCAGTCTCGGCCTGGTCATCCGGGCGGGCGCCGGGATCGACACGATCGACGTACCGGCCGCGTCCGACCGGGGCGTGTTCGTGTCCAACTGCCCCGGCAAGAACTCCTTCGCCGTCGCCGAGCTGGTCCTGGGCCTGCTGCTCTCGTGCGACCGCCGCATCCCGGATCAGGTGGCCGACCTGCGGGCGGGCAAGTGGAACAAGAGCGAGTACTCCAAGGCCCGGGGGCTGCACGGCCGGACCATGGGGATCGTCGGGCTCGGGCAGATCGGGCGGGAGATCGCGGTGCGGGCCGCCGCCTTCGGGATGCACGTGGCTGCGTGGTCGCGCAATCTCACTCTGGCCGACGCCGAGCGGCTCGGCATCCGCTATTGCCAGACGCCGCTGGAGGTGGCGCGGGTGAGCGACGTGGTCTCGATCAACGTCGCGGCCAACGCTGACACCCGGAACCTGGTGAACGAGGAGTTCCTGGCGGCGATGCGGCCCGGCGCGTATCTCATCAATACGTCGCGCGGCACGGTGGTGGACGAGGCGGCGCTGCTGGAGGCGGTAAAGACTCGCGGGATCCGGGCGGGGCTCGACGTCTTTCACAACGAGCCGGCCGAGGGCAAGGGGACTCTCGACAGCGCGGTGGCGAAGACGCCGGGCGTCTACGGCACGCACCATGTCGGCGCGTCCACCGACCAGGCGCAGGTGGCGATCGCCCACGAGGTCATCCGCATCATCCGGGAGTTCATGGAGGTCGGGACCGTCCCGAACTGCGTGAACCGGCTGGCGCGAAGCTCGGCCTCGCACATTCTGGCCGTCCGCCACCGGAACCGGCCGGGAGTGCTGGCGGACGTGTTCCGCGTGCTCGCCGATCGGGCGATCAACGTCGAAGAAGTCGAGAATATCATCTACCACGGAGCCCACGCCACGCTCGCCCGGATTCACCTCGACGGCAAGCCGGACGTGTCGGCTCTGGAGGCCATCCGGAAGGGCAACGAGCACATCATCAGCGTCGAGCTCACTGCGATCGACGGGAGAGGCCGGTAATGTCCGACCGCATTTACAACTTCAGCGCCGGGCCGGCAATCCTGCCGGAACCGGTGCTCAAAGAGGCGCAGCAGGATCTCTGGAACATCGCCGGCAGCGGGATCGGCATTCTGGAGCACAGCCACCGGGGCAAGGTGTTTGAGAAGGTGATCGCCGAAGCGGAGCAAGACTGCCGGGCGCTCGCCGGCATTCCGGACGGCTACCGGATCCTCTTTCTCCAGGGGGGCGCGTCGCTCCAGTTCGCGATGGTGCCGATGAATCTGCTCCCGAACGGAGGTACCGCCGACTACCTCGTGACGGGCGTCTGGTCGCAGAAGGCGGTCAAGGAAGCGAAGCTGTTCGGTCGCGTGCACGAGGCGGTGTCGAGCGGAGATCGGAACTTCGCGTATATCCCGGCGCCCGGCGCGATCCGCTACTCCGACAAGCCGGCGTACGTGCACTTGACGACCAACAACACGATCTACGGCACGCAGTGGAAAGCGGAGCCTCCCGTGCCTCAGGGCGTCCCCCTCGTCGCCGACACGTCCAGCGACATGTTCAGCCGGCCGATCGATGTGAGCCGCTACGGCTTGATCTACGCCGGGGCCCAGAAGAACCTCGGACCCGCGGGCGTGGTGCTGGTGATCATCCGGGACGACCTGATCGAGGTCGGTCCGAAGGATCTGCCGATCATGCTCCAGTACCGCACGCACGCGGGTGAGCGGTCGCTGTATAACACGCCCCCCACCTTTGGGATCTACATGATCGGGCGGGTGTTCAAATGGATCCGCGAGCTGGGCGGTCTGCCGGCCATGGCGGAGCACAACGAGGATAAGGCCAAGATCCTGTACGATTTCCTGGATCAGAGCGATTTCTTCCGCGGAACGGCTGACCCGGAGAGCCGGTCCTTGATGAACGTCTGTTTTCGGGCGCCCACCGAGGACCTCGAGGCCAAGTTCGTGAGCGAGGCCACCAAACGTGGTCTCGACGGACTCAAGGGACACCGCTCGGCCGGAGGCATGCGGGCCAGCATTTACAACGCCTTCCCCAAGTCCGGTGTGTCCGCGCTGGTCAACTTCATGAAGGAGTTCGAGAAAGCCAACCGGGCCACGGTTACCGCGTAAGCCCGGTTTGTGACCTCTCCTCTTGCGGGTCCCCGCCACGAGGCGTAATACAGTTTAAGTGCCAGCCGGCCGGGTTCGCTGGGGCGCCCGGCCGGGGAACCTCCTGTGCCCAGCCTTCGTTATTGCCCTATCCCCGACTGTCGTCGGCGGTGCGCGACCAACCTCCAAGCATACGGAACGCCTGAGCCGCCCCGGGAAGGAGTCGATGTCTACTACCCAGGCCCAAACAACGACCCCGCCCGGATTTGGGCGGCGGGATGAGGCTCTTCGCGTTGCCCTCGCCACCAGCCTTGCCCAGGCCCGCGCCCGCACGTTCCAGCTGGTGACTCCCCTGTCTGGCGACGACCTGCACCGCCAGCACGATGTCCTGATGAGCCCCGTCATCTGGGACCTCGGCCACATCGCCGCGTTCGAAGAGCTGTGGCTCACGCGGAACCTCTCCGGTCACATCGAATTCGCCGAGATGCCGGGGCTGTACAACCCGTTCGAGCACCCGCGCCGGGTACGGGGGACGCTGCAGCTTCCGGGGCTCGACCAGGTCCGGGAAACCATGGCGGACATTCGGGCAACGGTCCTGGAACGGCTGGCGACCGCCGACCTTCGCTCGGGTCCGGCGCTCCTTCGCGATGGCTACGTGTACCGCATGGTCCTTCAGCACGAGTACCAGCACGATGAAACCATCCTCCAGACACTCCAGCTCAAACAGGGGTCACCGTATGTGCCGCTGGAGCGGCGTACGCTGCCCGTTTGCCGGTCCGTCGCCGACCCCGGCGCGATGGTCCACTTCCCGGGCGGTGACGTGCCGCTCGGCACCGACGACCGGTCGGCTGCCTACGACAATGAGCGCCCCCGGCACGAGGTGTATCTCCGGCCGTTCTGGATCGACGTGACGCCGGTAACCAACGGTCAGTACCTCGGGTTCATGGAGGCGGGTGGCTACCGGCGGCGCGACCTGTGGACTGACGAAGGGTGGAGCTGGCTCACGGAAGCCGGCGTTGCCTCTCCGAAGCACTGGGTCAAGGACGGGCGCGGGTGGAGCACCCGCAGCATGGACCTGACTGCCGGGCTCGACCCCGCGCGACCCGTCTGCCACGTGTGCTGGCACGAAGCCGTGGCCTATGCGCGGTTCGCCGGGAAGCGCCTGCCGACGGAAGCGGAGTGGGAGGCCGCAGCCTCGTGGGATCCAGCGACCGCGACGCGGCGCCTTCACCCGTGGGGCGACGATCCCTGGTCGCCGGAGCTGGCGAACCTCGACCAACTGGCGTTCGCGGCCGCGCCAGTCGGCGCTTATCCGCGGAACGTCTCGCCCATCGGCTGCTACGGCATGATCGGGGACGTGTGGGAATGGACCGCGAGTGACCTCGGCGGCTACCCCGGCTTCGAGCCGTTCCCCTATCGGGAGTATTCGGAGGCCTTCTTCGGCTCGGAGTACAAAGTGCTCCGGGGCGGCTCCTGGGCCACGCGCCCGGGCGCGGTCCGAAGCACTTTCCGCAACTGGGACTACCCCATCCGCCGCCAGATCTTCAGCGGCTTTCGGTGCGCGCGCGATGCCTAAGACACTGACCGCCCGGGCAACCCGGGTCGATCGGCGGATGGCGGCGGAAGTGGCAGCCGGCCTCGCCTCGCCTCAGAAGGAGTTGCCCCCGAAGTATTTCTACGACCACCGCGGCTCGCTCCTGTTCGAGGCCATCACCCGGCTACCGGAGTACTATCTCACCCGGGCCGAACGCGGGCTGCTCGAGAGCTGGATGCCCCGCCTCGTCCCGAGCCTGGGGACCCGCACGTTGGTCGAGCTGGGCGCGGGGAGCGCGGAGAAGTCCCGCATCATCCTCCGCGCAATGCGCGCGGCCGGCACGATCGAGCGGTATGTCCCCATCGACGTGAGTGCGGCGTTCCTCGACGAGACGGCGGACCGGCTCCGGCGGGAATATCCCGGCCTCGCCGTCACTCCGGCGGTGGCGGACATCGCCGAGGAGCTCAACCTCCCTCGCGATCTCGCCGGGCCGGCGCTCTTCGCGTTTCTGGGAAGCACCATCGGCAACTTCTATCCGCCCGCGGCGATCCGCCTGTTGACGCGGGTGCGGTCCGCGATGCGGCCCACGGACCGTTTCCTCATGGGTGCAGACCTGCGGAAGGACGTCCACGTCATCGAGGCGGCCTACAACGATTCACAAGGGATCACCGCGGAGTTCAACCGGAACATGCTGCGCGTGCTCAACCACGAGCTCGGCGCCGACTTCAACCCGGAGGCCTTCCAGCACCGGGCGTTCTATGAGGCGGAGGCTCACCGGATCGAAATGCATCTGGTTGCGACCCGCGCGCAGGTGGTGGACATCCCCGGGATCGGCGTCGTGCGCTTCGCGGCGGGCGAGTCCATCCGCACCGAGATCAGCTGCAAGTACGACGTTCCCAGTCTCGCCGCGCTCTTCGCGGCCGCGGGACTGAGACTCGAGTCCTGGCGGGCCGATCCCGGCAACCGCTTCGCTCTGGTTGTGGGAGCGCCCGCGTGAGTGAGGCCGTCGAGACGAGCAGCGGGGAGACCCGCCTAACGCGGGCGGCGCTGTCGGCCCACCTGGCCGAACGGGTGTTCGCCGCCCCGGCGGTGGCGACCCTCACGCCTCGCCGGATCGGCGCGGAGGTCGAGCTGCTCGCACTCGACGCCCAAACCGGCCGTCCCTGCCCGGTGTTGGGAGACGGCGTGCCCGCGTCACTTCCCTTCCTTCGACGTTTCGCCGCGCGGCAGGGATGGACCGAGGAGTGCACGGCCAAGGGTGCGGTCTCGTTCGCGGTGCGCGGTGGCGGGGTCGTGAGCTTCGAGCCGGGTGGGCAGATCGAGTACGCCGGTCCGCCGAGTCGCTCGCTCACGGGCCAGGTGAATCGGCTGCGGTCGGTGGTGCTGCCCCTTCGCGCCGCGGCCGAGGCAGAGGGGATCCTGCTGCTGACGGCGGGGATCGATCCCCAGAACCCGGTGGAGTGCGTCCCCCTCCAGCTCAAGTCGGAGCGCTACAGCCGGATGGCCGCGCATTTCGCGCGCATCGGGCCGTCCGGCGCCCGCATGATGCGGCAGACGGCCGCGTTTCAGATCAGCATCGACTTCGACGACGACCCCTGGTTGCGCTGGCGATTGCTCAACGCCTTGAGCCCGTTCGTCACGGCCATCTTCGCGAGTTCGGCCTGGTACGCGGGCCGGGACACCGGTCACAAGAGCTTCCGCGCCCATTGCTGGCGCCGGCTC
>DATBQV010000192.1:0-2536 GCA_036560625.1 Gemmatimonadales bacterium | reverse complement strand
TGAGAGGGCGCAGGGGGCCCGCGGGTTGCGGAGCCCCCTTCTCCCTTCTCACTTCTCCCTTCTCACTTCTTACTCACTTACTGACCGGGATTCGCACCACGGTATTCTCCCACTCCAGCACCAGGGCGCGGGTCTCGCCCGACGCCGGATCCGGGCGAATCGTGAATGTCTCCACCGGCCCGCTCAGGTTTTCCGCCTTGACCTTGGCCCGCCCGACCTCCTGGGCCTTCACGGCGTCGGTGTAGTTGGATTCCTCGCCCCACTGCGTGATCGAGCGGTTCACGATCACGTCCCACTCTTTCGGCCCCGGGACCGTGTAGAGCGAGTAGCTCCCGGCGGGGAGCTTGATCCCCGCGAGGGTGATGGGCCCCGTGGTGTGGATCATGGTAGGCTCGTTCGCGCCGGTGCGCCAGATTTGCCCGAAGGGGATGGCGTCGGCGCCCAACATCTTCCGGCCGCGCAGGGAGGGTCGCCCGTAGCACATCTTCACTTCGGCTCCACTCACCGCAAACGACACGGAATCGATCGGGCTCTTCCGAGTGGCCAGCGGAAGCTGCTTCGTGTTCATCGTAATGCACGGGTGCGGCGGCACCGCCGGCCCGGGGGCCGCGCCGCCGAGCACGAGCAGACTGCCAAAAATCGTCAGCATGAGGGATGTCTCAGTATGGGTCAGGCCGGGTCGGGCAGCACGATCTTCTGGACCCGCTCCGACTGGGCACGGCGGAATTCGGTGAGCCGCTTGGCGAGCGCGGCGTCGGTGCCCGCCAGCATCGCCACTGCGAACAGGGCCGCATTGGCGGCCCCGGCCTCGCCGATCGCGAAGGTGGCGACCGGAATTCCCGCCGGCATCTGCACAATCGACAACAGCGAGTCCAGACCCTGAAGATGCTTACTCGGCATGGGAACGCCGAGGATGGGGAGCTGGGTCTTGGCCGCGAGCACGCCTGCGAGGTGCGCCGCGCCGCCGGCCGCCGCGATGATGCAGCGGAGCCCGCGCCCGGCGGCCTCCTCCGCGTAGCGGGCGGCGAGGTCGGGCGTCCGGTGGGCGGAGAGAACCCGAGCCTCCCATGGCACCTCGAAATCCTTGAGGCGCTTGGCTGCCACCTGGAGGACGGGCCAGTCCGAATCGCTGCCCATGAGGATGCCGACGAGGGGAGAAGACACTGGGGCTCCCTGTGTTTGAGAATGGCTAACGGCTCCCTACACTGTCGCCTTCGTCCTATCCATGGTTCCCCGCGCCGCCAGCGCTGCCTGCGCGGCCGCGAGCCGGGCGATCGGCACCCGGAACGGGGAGCAGGACACATAGTTCATGCCGAGCCGATCGCAGAAGGCGACGGCGTTGGGCTCCCCGCCGTGCTCGCCGCAGATGCCGAGCTTGAGATCCGCGCGCGTCTTGCGTCCCAGCTCGCAGGCCATCTGGATGAGTTTGCCCACGCCGGCCAGGTCCAGCTCCTGGAACGGATCGGCGCTCACGACACCCAGCTCGATGTAGCGGGGGAGAAATCGTCCCGCATCGTCGCGCGAGAGTCCCCAGGTGGTCTGGGTGAGATCGTTGGTGCCGAACGAGAAGAATTGTGCCTCGAGGGCCAGCTCATCGGCCGTGAGCGCGGCGCGCGGCAGCTCGATCATCGTCCCGAGCAGGTAGGGGACGGTCATCTGGCGCTCGTTGAAGACGTCCTCGGCCACGCGGCGGACCACCAGGGCCTGCTTCCGGAACTCGACCACCGAGGCGGTGAGCGGGATCATCACCTCCGGCAGCACGCGTCCCTTCCGGGCGGCGACGGCGCAGGCGGCCTCGAAGATCGCCCGGGTCTGCATCTGGGTGATCTCGGGGTGCACGATGCCCAGCCGGCAGCCCCGGAGCCCGAGCATCGGGTTCACCTCATGGAGACTCCGCACCACTCGCAGGATGTCCTCCGCCGGCCGCTTCAGCTCCCGGGCCAGGGCTTCGATCTCGGCGTCGGTCTTGGGCAGGAACTCGTGGAGCGGCGGGTCCAGCAGCCTGATGGTGACCGGGAAGCCTTCCATTGCGCGGAAGATCGCCTCGAAGTCTCCCCGCTGCATGGGCAGCAGCTTGTCCAGCGCGCGCCGCCGTCCGGCTTCGTCCTCGGCCAGGATCATCTCTCGCATCGCGAGGATGCGGTCGCCCTCGAAGAACATGTGCTCGGTGCGACACAGCCCGATGCCTTCGGCGCCAAACGCCCGGGCGATCCGCGCGTCGCGAGGCGTGTCGGCGTTGGCCCGCACGTGCAAGGTGCGGACGGCGTCAGCCCATCCCAGCAGCCGAGCAAAGGCTTCGTACAGCGGCGCCTCGGGCGGCCGAAGCGAGCCGGTGACCACGCGCATCACCTCGCTCGGCACGGTTGGCAGGGCTTCGCCGTACACAGCCCCCGTCGCCCCATCCACCGTCAACCAGTCACCCTCGCGCACTGTGGTGCCGTTCACGTGCAGCTGGCGGTGGTCGGCATCCACCCGGATGTCCTTGCAGCCCACCACGGCACACTTGCCCATGCCACGGGCCACCACCGCGGCATGG
>DATBQV010000191.1:0-1767 GCA_036560625.1 Gemmatimonadales bacterium | reverse complement strand
CAGGACGACCACCTCTCCGGCTTCCTGGACCGGCTCGGCGATGATCAGCCGGAGCGCGTTGGGGTAGTGCTCGGGATCGCGGGTCCCGGCTCCCCAGCTTCCCGTGGTGACCGCCCGCCAGCGCGCCGGCGGCGCGCCGGCTGACAGCACCCGCAAAAGCACGGCACCGGTGGGTGTCGTCGCCTCTCCGGTAACGGGCCCGTCGGGCGCGATCTCGAGTCCTTCCAGGAGCAGACCGGTCGCCGGCGTCGGAACCGCCAGCACGCCGTGCGCGACCCGGACCCAGCCCGCTCCAACCGCGACCGGCCGATGATAGACGCGGCTGATGCCGAGCTGCTCGAAGCCCTCGATCCCGCCCACAATGTCCACCAACGCGTCCAGCGCGCCGACCTCGTGCAGCGCCACCGCCTCGGCGGGCATGCCGTGAACCTGCCCCTCCGCCTCGCCGACGAGTCGGAAGGCCCGGGTCGCGCGCTCCTTGACCCAGGGGGTGAGCGGCGCTCGTTCGATGATCGCCAGCAACTCGCCAACGTGACGGTGCGGGCCGTCGAGGTGGCCGTGACCGTGGGGTGCCTGCTGGGAGCTGTGGTGAGCGTGGTGGGGCTGGGAGGACGGCGATTCGGCTGGGGGATGCGTGTGCCCGGCGGGGGGATCCGCGTCGCCGGGACCCTCGATCCGGCCACCCGGAAGTCGGACATCGACCTTTACCGCCCCGATGCTCGCACGGCTCACGCGCCGGATGTCGATTTCGACCTCGGGAATGCCGAGACGGGCTGGGAGACCCTTGAGCCAGCTCTCGGGCGCGCCGGCAGCAACCAGGGCGCCCAGGAGCATGTCCCCGCTGATCCCCGCAGCCGGGTCGAGGATGGCAAACCGGCCCTCTGACATAGACTTGAAATATACACCTGCCCCGACCCTCTCACCTCTTACTTCTCACTTCTCACTTCTCACCTATAGAGCCATCCCGCCCCGGTATTGAACAGCACCACCCGATGATCGGGCCTCAGGACACCTCGGCGACGAAGCTCCCCGGCCGCCGCCAGCGTGGCTCCACCCTCAGGCGACAGATCCACCCCCTCGCGCGCCGAGCCTGCACGGGCCTCCTCGGCGAGGCATTCGTCGGTCACCGCGACGGCCCCGCCCCCGGTCTCGCGAATGGCCCGGAGCATCAGGGCGCCGCCGAGGGGGTTCGGTACCCGGAGCCCGCTCGCGATGGTCCACGGCTCCGCCCACGCCTCGCACCGCTCAGCCCGGGACTCGACCGCGCGGACCAGCGGGGCGCAGCCGGTGGACTGGACCGCGAACAGGCGAGGCGGCGTGCCCCGAACCCATCCGGCCTCGAGCAGCTGGGCAAAGGCGATCCACATCCCGATAAGGCCGGTGCCGCCGCCCGCGGGGTACACGACCGCGTCGGGCAGAGTCCAGCCGAGTTGCTCGGCGATCTCGAGGCCGAGCGTCTTCTTCCCCTCGATGCGGTAGGGCTCCCGGAGCGTGGAGACATCGAATGCGCCGGTGCGGGCCGCATACTCGCGCGCCGCGCGACCCGAGTCGCCGATGTGCCCCTCCAGCAGCTCCACGTCGGCGCCGAACATGCGCATCTGGGCGACGATCGTGCGGGGCGTCGTGGTCGGGGCAAAAATCTTGGCGGGCCGTCCGGCCCGTGCGGCATAGGCCGCGAGGGCGATGCCGGCGTTCCCGGCCGTGGGGACGACGAACGACTCCGCGCCGGCCAGCGTCGCGCGCGTGACCGCCATGGCGAGCCCGCGG
>DATBQV010000190.1:0-5867 GCA_036560625.1 Gemmatimonadales bacterium | reverse complement strand
TGGGGAGACTATCGCCTGCTGGGGCAGACGCTGGACGATGCGGCCGGAGAGGCGTTCGACAAGGTCGCCACGCTGCTCGGGCTCGGGTACCCCGGCGGCGCGGCGCTCGAACGTCTCGCCAGCGAGGGACGCGCGGACCGCTACCGGTTCCCTCGGCCCCTGCTCGGAGAGCTGACGCGCGGTGATGAGCCCTACGCCTTCTCGTTCAGCGGTCTCAAGACCGCGGTGCTTCGCGCCGTTCAGGCGAGCGACAACCTCGCGCGCGATCGGGCTGACATCGCCCGGGGCTTTCAGGATGCCGCACTCGACGTCCTGGTCGCCAAGACCGCGCACGCCGTCGAGGTGCTCGGCTACACGACCGCGATGGTCGGCGGCGGCGTGGCTTGCAATCGGGGACTGGTGGAGCGGTTGCGGGAGCGCCTGGCGGGCACGGCGCGCCTGAGCGTAGCTTCCCCCCGGCTCAACACCGACAACGCCGCGATGATAGCGGCGGCGGGCGCATGGCGGCTCGCGAACGGGGAGCGAAGCGGATGGGACCTTGAGCCCCGGGACGACCTTCCGATTCCCGGGCTTCGCCCTGCGACAGCACCAGATCGGACTCCGGCATGACCATTGAGCCCCTTGTCATCAGAATCGCGGGCGTCGAGCTCACGGGTTACGGGATCATGATGATGGTCGCGTTCCTGCTGGGCGGCTGGCTGGTGACGCTCGAGCTGCGTCGTCGCGGATTTCGCGAGGACTACTCCGGAGACATGATCGCGGCGGCCGTGGTCGGCGGAATCATCGGAGCCAAGCTCTGGTACGTGGTGCTGTTCCGGGACCCCGGCGCGCTGTTCTCGCGGGGCGGCCTGGTCTGGTACGGTGGGTTCATCGGCGGCGCAGTCGCCGTGGTGGCGAACGGCATGCGGCTCAAGGTCCCCACCCGCTGGACCATGCAGCTCGGCGCGCCGGCGCTCGCCGCCGCCTACGCGCTCGGACGAGTCGGCTGCTTCCTCGTGAACGACGACTACGGCCGGCCGACGACGCTGCCGTGGGGCGTGAGGTTTCCTCACGGTCTTCCGCCCTCGACAGCAGCGAACCTGCAGCATCAGTTCGGGGTCCCCATTCCGCCTGGCGTCGACCCGCAGACGGTGCTCGCCGTTCATCCCACGCAGCTGTACGAAGTGGCGATGATGCTGG
Source organism: Gemmatimonadales bacterium (assembly GCA_036560625.1). GTDB lineage: Bacteria > Gemmatimonadota > Gemmatimonadetes > Gemmatimonadales > GWC2-71-9 > DASQPE01. Next base: position 4,688 of record DATBQV010000190.1, on the reverse strand, counting down.
TGGCGTTCGCGATTCTCTGGCGTCTCCGCACGCGCGCAACCGGAACCGGCTGGCTGTTCGGACTCTACCTGGTCTTCGCCGGGGTCGAGCGGTTCCTGGTGGAGATCGTTCGCGCAAAGGACGACCGGTTCATCGGCCCGTTCACGTTGGCGCAGCTCACCAGCGCGCTGCTGGTGGTCATCGGGCTCGTGTTGCTCGCGCGGTGGAAGGACGGCCCCGAGCTGCCGCCCGGTGCGCACCTCACGATCGAGAATGAGCCGGCACCGCCAAAATCTTTGGCGGCTGCGTAATCGACTGAGGCGCAGAGAGTTGAATACCCGCCGCTGAAAAGCGTCGAAGACTTCGACACATCGCGCGTAGAAGGCTGGAGCTTAAGCGACTGAGAGACCGCAGCTTAGTCTTTCGTCCCGGTTGGCATTCGACTTGCCCATAGAGGCATTGCGGAGCCGCAAGCTCCTCGGGAAAGTGGCAGGTCGAAGAAGGGTGGAGCGGACACATACGTCCGCCTCCGTAAAACTCAGGGGGCGATCTGCCACCTCTTGATGCGAACGGTCCGCCGAACCCGGCGGGCCGTTCGCGTTTCTAGAGCAGGCCGAGCGCGCGCTTGAGCACGGAGACCTGGCCCAGATGATAGGCGTCGTGCTGGGCCACGCCGTGCAGGGTGACGTAATAGGTGACGCCGGAGCCCACCGACCGATCGCGCTGACCCACCCGCTCGTCCAGCCTGGCTTCGGCCAACTTCCCGAGGGCCGCGGTGAGCCCGCGATGCGAGCCCTCCAGCCGCGTCAGCGTACGCGCCCACGCGGCGTCCGTCGTCTCCGCAACCGGTGGCCAGTCGCCTTCGGCGGGCTCCGCAGGCTCGCCACCTTCCACCCGCCGCGCCACCTCATTTCGCCACGCAATGATGTGAAGCACCAGCTCCCAGATGCTGTGGCCGCCCGCGATCGGGCGGGCGGCGGCGGCGGAGGCCGTCACGCCCCCCAGCACCTGACGGGCCGAGGGTCCATGCCAGGGCTCACCCTGCTGATCCCGAGTCAGCTCGTCGGCGATCCGGTCGATCTCGCTCATAGATACCTCCTCCGAACGACTACGGCCCGCCGGGGCGGGCCGTTTCGAATCCGTAGCGAAGGGTCTCTCAGAGACCGCGTCGGGCCGATTCCGACTCGCGCCGCTTGAGCTGGCTTCGCATCCGCTCGACCTCGGCCCGGAGCTCCGCCAGGTCCGCCTCCATCCGCTCCAGCGAGCGGAGCAGCTCGACCCGCGCCCCGCCCGCGATCGCTCCCGAGGATAGGGCGGAGGGCGCCGGGCGGTCCTTGGGAGCGGCCGGCTCGGGCACCAGGACCGATGTCACGCCGAGCCGGCGCGGCTCGACGCCGAACGTCCAGACCACGGCGACCACGAGCAGGGCGAGAAGAACGCCCTGGGCCACGAGCGACTCCACCGTCGGGTAGATGCCCAGCGCCGGGACGCGGGGACCCCAGGGCACGATCGTGGTCGGGACCAAGCCGCCTTCCTGCAGCTCGGCCACGCCGCGTCCGGCGAAGACGAACGCCATGTAGTAGAGGAACGTGCTGGTGATGCCGAAGAACGGCTTGAGCGGGAGCCGCACGCCGTACCGATTGATCGCGATGTACACGCCGACCATGACGACCGATCCGAGCGCGATCCCCGCGACGATCGCCCCCGTGGAGGCACCGGTGCCGCCCGCGACGAACAACGCCTTGTAGAACAGCACCGTCTCGAAGCCCTCGCGATACACGGCGAGAAACGCGGCCGACGCCAGAGCCAGCGCCGAGCCGCTCGTCACGGCGTCCTGCACCTTGCTACGGACGAACTGGTTCCACTTGGCCACCTCCATCTTGGACAGCAGCCAGTAGCTGACGTAAAACAGCACGACCGCGGCAACCAGCATCGTGGCCCCCTCGAGCGCCTCGCGCTTCGCGGGGGTGATCCGGAACACAGTCTCCAGCGCGAACGCCGTGAGCAGGCTCGCGCCCACCGCCGCGCCGACACCGATATGGATGTCGCGCTTCCGACTGGCGGCGCCGGTCTTGGTCAGGAACGCCATCAGCGCGCCGATGACCAGGATCGCCTCGAGCCCTTCCCGAACCAGGATCACGAACGACTGGAAGAACAGGTTCGCGGGAGAGAGCGTCTCGCCGAGGACCCGCTCGGCGTTCTCGAGATCGGCGGCGAGGCCCGATCGGATGCTCACCAGCTCCGCGTTGGTCGCTCCGCCCGCCGCTCGGGTCCGCAACGCGGCGAACCGCGTCTCGAGCGCCGTGGCCAGATCGGGGTTCTTGGCGCGAACCGACCGCTCCACCTGCTCGAACGTCATGTAGGCATTGAAGGCGGCGGCGCTCGCGGCCTCACCCTTTCCGGTCCGGGCGAGGGCGTAGGCCGAATCGAGCTGCGAGCGCACCGTGCCGAACACCCGGGCGGTTGCCGCTGCATCGGCGGTCTCCTGGAGGCTACGGACCGCGGCGATCGCGCCGGCCGACGTGTCGCTATGACCGGCGGTCGCGAGCGCCACTGCCACGGCCGAGTCCGAGAGGCGTCCCGTGGTACTGAAGTTCCGGAGGGCGGGTGGGACATCGCCGTGAGGGGGGGGCAACCGGAGCAGCGTCGCGTACGCAGCCACGGCCCACCGATCGTCGGTCGAGAGCCGCGCCTCGAACGCCGGCATGGCGGTACCCACGACGCCGATCGTAACCCGGTGATAGAAGTCGAGCGGTGAGGCGTCGCGCAGCTCGGCCGCATCGGCAAGGTTGGCGGGCTTCGGCTCGAGCCCCGCGCCCAGGGGGCCGTCACCCCGTCCGAGGTCCCCGTGACAGCTCGCGCAATTCTCCCGATAGATCTGCCCGCCCCGTGCGAGCGACGGCGCCCCGGAGGGCAGCTCGTCGAGCGAGACCCCCAGGCGGGCGGAGAGCGCGGAGGTGAACGCCCGGACCCGGGCATCGAGCAGGTCGGGAGAGGCGGTGGCATTCACCATCGCGACGAGCGAGTCGATCCCGCTGATGGTCTCGGCACCGGCGTCCGATGGCAGGAGTCCCGCGCTGCGGCGGGACTCGGCAAGGAACAGACGCGCCTCACCGACTTCCGCGGTGGCGACGACCCGGCCGCCCCGCACACCCGAGCGGTATTCCTGCGCGGCGAGCTGGGCGGTCGCTGCGATGCGACGGACGACCGGGACCTGGTCTCCGGCGGCCTGAGGCTGCTGGACGAGGAGGGCCGCGGTCGCGAGGATTCGTGCACCGGCACCGATGAGAACCATTGTCAACAAATTTCGGTTGTGTTGCCGAAAAAGTAGAGCGCCGCAGTCGGATTTGGAAGAGGGAGTTACCCGGTGGGGGCTACAGGCGCTGCCAGACCGCCTCGACGAAGCCCCGAAGCAGAGGGGGGACCGGCAGGTAGCCCCCCAGTACCAGGCTGAGCCAGGTCGCACCTGCCAGGAGGAGGACGCTCGCCAGCCAAAGAGGCCAGGTAGGGCGCCGCCAGGCCCGGACACGGCCGATCTCGGGGCCCCACAGCGCCTCCTCGCGCAGGGCCGCGCTTTCCAGCCCGAGCCACGCCGACTCGAGGCGGCGGGCCACCGCGAGCACGGCCTCCTGCCACTCCCGGACGGCGGCATCGCCACGGGACCCGCCGGCCGACACTGCGGGAACGAGCTGCTCCAGAACCTCGAGCGCCTGAAGGAACGCGACCCCGCCTGCCCCCAGCCGGCCCGAGATCGCACGGCGATCGCCGTCGGAAAGGGCGAGCTGCCGCCGCCGGCGACGCGGGAGCCGCGCCTCACGGGCGGCCGCCTCCAGGCGAGCGTTCACGGCCTGTACGATCCGATCGCTGACCTCGGCCACCGCGCGCTCCCACTCGACGAGCCACGCCTGGCGATTGAGCGAGCTGACGGCCGCGGCGCGGTCGTCCGCCGCCGCGAACGCGCGAGCGGCTCCCCCCAGCTCGAATACCTCGGTTGCGACGTGCAGCCGCACGTCATCCAGTCGAACCCAGGTCGACCCCGGGCCGCCGGACCGGGAGCAGAGCCGCCCCAGCGCGGGTCCGAGCTCAGGGACCAGCGTGGCGGAGCCTGGGGCCGCGGTCACGCCGTCTCCCAGGCAGGCCGATCGCCGCCGAGGCCGGCAACGGCGAGCACGGCCGGTCGTGGGCCCCGGGCATCGTACCGGCGCACGAAATCCACCAGCATCTCGGCGGTGAAGCCGTCGCGTGGCAGGCCGGTCGCGCGGATGGCGCGCTCGATCGACTCCGGCGAGCCCTCGACTTCCAGCAGCACGTCCATTCGCGGATACCATTCCACCCGGAGTACGGCCCCGCCGAGCTCGAACATCTCCACCCAGCGATCGATGGCCTGTATCACCTCGTAGCCGAGCGCCTCCAGGATCGCGCCGGGCGACGCGGGTCCGCCGGCGAAGCGGCAGCTCAGCTCGTCGCGGAGCTTGTAGCCGTCGGCCGAGCGCCGAGTCGTGCCCTTCCAGGTCAACTCGGAATCCACCTGGCCGTCGGCGGGTACAAACCGGCGGATCCTCAGCACCTCATCCCGCGCGGTGAGCACGCCGTCCTGGTCGTAGCGGCGGTCCTCCATGAGTCCGCGGAAACCGGGCCGAGCACCCGCGGCCGCGAGGTGCCGGCGAAGCGCGGCCGGATCCGGCACGACGGCCTTGAGCTCGAGCTCT
>DATBQV010000189.1:0-2038 GCA_036560625.1 Gemmatimonadales bacterium | reverse complement strand
GCTGCGAGGTGCGGGCCAAGTCGAGCACGCTCGCGACGATGATCCCGGAGGCCGAAGCCACCGGGCGCTGCGAGATCAGGCCGCTCAGCTATGTCCGGAAGGTCGAGCTGGACCGGCGGGGCCGCGCCATCGGCGTCAAGTATTTCGATGCGGACAAACGGGAGATCTTCCAGCGCGCGCGGGCGGTCGTCCTATCGGCCAACGGAGCGGAGACCCCCCGGCTGCTGCTCATGTCCCGATCAAACCGCTTTCCCGACGGCCTCGCCAACTCGAGCGGCGCCGTCGGGCGCCATCTGATGTCCAATGGGGCCGGGGTCGCGGCGGGGGCATTCGAGCACGAGGTCAAGGGCTACCGCGGCATGGCGGACACCCGCGTCATCCACGACCTGTATGAGCTGGATCCGAATCTTGGCCTGATCGGCGGCGGCGGGTTTGACGTTCGCTTTACCTTCGAGCCGATCGGGTTCGCTCTTCACGGCCTGCCGTCGAGTGGTCCGGCCTGGGGCCCGGAATACAAGCGGATGCTTCGGAACGACTTCACCCGCACGCTCTTCGTCTTCGGCCATACGACGCAGTTGCCGGTCCCTTCGAACACGATCTCGCTCGATCCGGTGGTGACCGACGACTGGGGACTCCCGGCCATCCGCGTGACGTTCACCGAGCATCCGAACGACGAGAAACTCTTCGCCTACTTCCAAGGCCGGTCCCTCGAGCTTGCCCAAGCCGCAGGCGCCGTGCGCACGTGGCCGATGCCGCTCGACCGCCACTACCCGGTGGTGCACCTGCTCGGCACCTGCCGCATGGGCGACGATCCACGCTCGTCGGTGGTGGATCGCTACCATCGCGCCCACGACGTTCCCAACCTGTTTCTCGTGGACGGCAGCAGCTTCGTCACCTCCGGTCGGGGGCAGCCCACGATGACGATTCAGGCCCTGGCCTTCCGCGCCGCGGAACACGCCGCCGCAATGGCGCGCCGCGGCGAGCTGGGCACCTAGCCTCCCTACCCCGCTCCGCCCGACACTCCTGGAGACGCCATGCGCCCGTACCATGCCTGGATGCTTGCCGCCCTTCTGCTGCCCGGCTGCCGCCGGGCGACGGCGCGCCCGGTCGAGTACATCCCCGTTGCCGGCGGAGCCAAGCTCCCGTTCTCGGCAGCGGTCCGCGTCGGGCCGCTGCTCATGCTGTCGGGCCAGCTGGGCACCGACAGCACCGCCACGCTGGTGCCAGGCGGCATCACCGCGGAAACGCGGCAGGCCCTGGAGAACATTCGGCGCATTCTCCAGGCGAATGGGACGTCGCTCGACCACGTCGTCAAGTGCACCGTGATGCTGGCGGATATGAAGGAGTGGGGTGCGATGAACGAGGTCTACGTGACCTTCTTTCCCGCCCACCTGCCGGCGCGAAGCGCCTTCGGCACCTCGGGACTCGCCCGCAATGCCCGGGTGGAGCTGGAGTGCTGGGCCACGCTGCCCTGACCGCCGTCGCCCGGCTAGGCCGCCCGAACCTCGCTCATCAGCTCGAGCAGGTTCCCCTCGCTGTCCCGCAGCGCCGCCATCCACAGCTCGTGATCCGGCATCCGGGCGATGAGCCCGGGTGGGTTGATGAACACCGCCCCACGGGCGGCCAGCGCCGCGTGGGCGGCCTGGATGTCGTCCACGACGTAGTACAGGATCGACGTGCCCCTCCCTTCCTCCGGCCCTTCGGGCAGCGTCAGCATGAGGCGGACGCCGCCACAATCGAAGAACGCGAGGCCCGGCGGCGCCTGGAACAAGAGCGGCAGGCCGAGCACGTCCCGGTAGAACCGGATCGCCCGATCGAGCTCCCGGACCACGATGGCGATCTGACCGACCCGGCGGAGCCGGGCCTCGGCGGTGGCGGGCGTCGCAGTGGGTGACATTCGTCTCCTCCGGGGAGGGGCGCGGGCGCCGGCTTGCCCGGTCGCCCTGAGCGCGGTATAGTTAGCATATCTAATTAGCTTAGCTAACGATCACAAGGTACGCCATGCCCCCGCGTCGCGCAAGCCCCCCCCCCCCCGCCC
>DATBQV010000188.1:0-7701 GCA_036560625.1 Gemmatimonadales bacterium | reverse complement strand
CGCCGGCTTCAGCTTCGAGGTGGTCGTGGTGGACGACGGCTCGCGGGACGAGACCCCGCGCCTCCTCAGCGAGCTGCGTGGCCGCTATCCGTTTCTCCAGGTCGTCACCCACCGCCGGCAGCGCGGCATTGCCGACGCGCTCCGCTCCGCCGGCGACGCCGCCCGCGGCGATGTCTTTGTCTTCTACCCCGCCGACCTCCAGTACCTGCCCGAGGACATCCCGTCACTCGTGCGCCCGATTCTCGAGGGCCGGGCCGACATCGTCACCGGCACCAAGCAGGGCAAGTACGAGAAGGCGTTCGTCTCCGGGGTCTACAACTGGCTCTGCCGCGCGCTGTTCGGCGTCCGGGTCAGCGATCTCAACTCGGTCAAGGCGTATCGCCGGGAAGTCGTCGCGGACCTTCCGCTCCGGCCCGATTGGCACCGCTTCATGGTGGTGATGGCCGCGGCGGACGGCTTTCGCCTCATGTCGCAGCCCGTTCCCGTCTACCCCCGCAAGGCGGGCGTGTCGAAGTTCACCTGGACCCGCATTCCCGTCGGGGTGCTCGACCTGCTCTCCGTGTGGTTCCAGCTCCGCTTCGGCCGCAAGCCCATGCTTTTCTTCGGCGTGCTCGGCGCGACGCTGTTCGGCCTGGGTTTTCTGGCCGGCCTTGTCGCCCTGGTCCTCCGCTTCGGCTTCGGCATCGGGTTCCGTCCCCTCCTCAATCTGGTCGAGACGATGGTGATCGCCGGCATCGCGCTCTTCGGCTTCGGCTTCGTCGGAGAGCTGATCGCCGGCCTCCGCGAAGAGAACCGCGGCATCGCCCGCGCGCTCGCCCGCCTCGGCGCCGCCGACCATCGGGATTAGCCGGTGCGGGTCGTCTTCGTGACCCACAACTATCCGCGCTTTCCCGGCGATCTCTCCGGCTCGTTCCTCGCCACTCTCGCCGAAGCGCTGGTCCGCCGGGGTGTGGGCGTCCGCGTCGTGGCGCCGAGCGATGCGGGAAAGGGCGGGGAGGGGGAGATCCGCGGCGTCACCGTGCGTCGCGTGCGCTATGCGACCGCGCGGCGGGAGACGCTGGCGTACCGGGGGAACATGCAAGCCGCGGCGCGGCGCGCGGGCGGCTGGCTCGCGCTCGCCGGCCTCTGGCGTGCCCTGCGCCGCGCGGCGCGGGAGGAGCTGGCGGCCGGCGCCGATCTCCTGCACGCCCACTGGTGGGTGCCGGCCGGGCTCGCCATTCCCGCCGCGGCGCCGGCCGTGCTCACCCTGCACGGCACCGACGCGGCGCTGCTCCGCCGCTCGGCCGTCGCTCGCCGGCTCGGCACCCCGGTGATCCGCCGCGCGCGAGTGGTGACCGTCGTGTCCCGCGAGCTGGCCACCTGGGTGCAGACCGCCACCGCGACGCACATCCCCAAAGAGCACATTCAGCCCATGCCGCTGGACGCCGCGGGCTATCCCTGGACGACCGGCGGCGGCGGGATCGTCACCATCGCGCGGCTCACGCCGCAGAAGCGCGTGCATCTGGTGCTCGATGCGCTCGCCTGCCTGGTGGAGCTGGGGCGGGAGACGCCGCTCACGATCGTCGGCGACGGCCCGGAGCGGCCGGCGCTCGAGGCGCTGGCTCAGCGTCGCGGGGTCGCGCACCTCGTCACCTTCGTCGGCGCCGTGACCCCGGATCGCATTCCGGAGTTTCTCGCGCACGCCGATCTCATGCTCTTTCCCGCCCAGGGCGAGGGCTTCGGGCTCGCGGCGGCCGAGGCGCTGATGGCGGGCGTCCCGGTGATCGCGTGCTGGGACGGCGGCGGCGTGCTCGACATCGTGCCGGAGCGCGGGGCGGGACGCCTCACGCTGCCGGCCGCCGAAGCCCTCGCGGACGCGGCCCTCGACGTGCTCGACGACCCCGACCGCCTTGCCACGGGACGGTCGGAGGGCGAGGCGTGGCGCCGCCGGCTGGCGCCGGACCACGTGGCGGAGATTTGTGAGGGGTGGTACCGCGAGGCGTTGAGTGGGTAGGACCGTCTGGCGCGTAGTTCAATGGGCGCTTGGCCTGGCGGTCCTCGGGTTCGCCGCCCGTGCGCTGGTGAGGAACTGGGACGACTTCCGCTCCCAGCCGCTGACGCTGGCTCCCCGGCCGCTCATGCTGGTTGCCTGTGCCCTCATCGTCTGGGCGATGTACGCGCTGCTGATTTGGGCCTGGCGCGCGATGCTGGCCGGGTGGGGGCAGCGCCTCGACGGCTGGACCGCGTCGCGGATCTGGACCGTATCGGGGCTGGGGAAGTACGTGCCGGGAAAGGTCTGGGCCATCGCGGGCATGGCGCTCATGGCACAGCGGGCCGGTGTCGCGCCGTGGGCTGCGACGGCGTCGGCCGTCGTGCTCCAGGCGCTTGCCGTCGGGACCGGGGCTGCGATCGTCGGCCTCGCCGGGTCCGTGGGCCTCGAGGCGGCACATCCGGGCGCGAGAGTCGCCCTGGTGCTCCTCGTCGTGGCCAGCGCGGTCGGTGTGGGTCTCGTGCTGTGGCCGCCCGCCGTGCGACGGCTGCTGCGTCTGGCCCGCGTTCCCGCCGAGGCGGCGGTACCACCAAGCCCGGGCGCCGTGGCCGGGGGCATCGCGGCGAACGCGATTGCCTGGGTCGGCTATGGGGCGGCGCTGTGGCTGCTTGCGCGCGGTCTCCTTCCGGATGTGAAACTCGATCTCCCGACGGCCGTAACGGCATTCACCGCGTCCTACCTCGCCGGCTTTCTGGCACTGCTCGCGCCGGGCGGGCTGGGCGTGCGCGAAGGGCTCTTCATACTCATGTTGCAGCAGCCGATCGGCATCGGTCCCGCGACCATCCTGGCCGTGGCGTCCCGGCTGCTGCTTACGCTGACCGAGTTCGGGGCCGCGGCCCCGTTTCTTCTGCTCACTCGACGGAGTCCGCGTGTCGTCCTCTGAGTCCCGACTGGCCGCCACTACCGCTGCGCCCGCGGCCTGGGAGCCGCCCCGGCCGGCGCTCGTGGCCGGGCTGGTCTTCGTGCTCGCCGCGCTCACGCTCTGCTGGCCGATGCTGGCCGGCCAGTTCCTGGCGGGCAGCGACCAGCTCGTCGCCGGCTACGCGTTCCGCAGCTTCGGGGCGGAGTTCTTCCGGGCACACCACCGCATTCCGGAGTGGAATCCGTACCTGTTCGGCGGACTGCCCTTCATCGCGGCGCAGCATGGTGACGTGTTCTATCCGACCGCGTGGCTCCGCTGGTTCCTGCCGGTGGACACCGCGATGAACCTTGGCTTCGCGGCGCACCTGGTCCTGGCCGGATGCACCATGTACGCGCTGCTCCGGGCGCTTCGGACCGGTTGGGGCGGGGCGCTGGTGGGCGGTCTGGCCTACGAGCTGACCGGCATCGTGGCCTCGCTGGTGAAGCCGGGACACGACGGCAAGCTCTTCGTGTCCGCGCTGGCTCCGCTCGCGCTGCTGGCCGTGCTCCGCGCGGTGCGCGACCGGAAGCCCGCCGGGTATGGCCTCCTCGCGGTGACGGTCGGCCTGTGCATGCTGAGCCCGCACTACCAGATGACCTACTACCTCCTGGTCGCGTGCGGCATCTGGACCCTCTGGCTCGCGCTCCGCGATCCGGAGCGGCCGGAGGTGCTGCGGCGTCCCGCGGTGGCCTGGGGGACGATCGCCGCCTGCTTCGGCGCGGTGCTGCTCGGGCTCGGCGTCGCCGCGATCCAGATCGTGCCGTTCCTCGCCTACGTGCCGTATTCCCCGCGGGCCACCGGCGCCGGGCCGAGCACGGGCTGGGAGTATTCCATCGCCTTCTCGATGCCGCCCGAGGAGATCGTCACGTCGATCCTGCCGCAGTTCAACGGCGTCCTGGACAGCTACTGGGGACGGAACTTCTTCAAGCTCCACACCGAGTTCCTCGGCGCCGTCACTGTCCTGCTCGCCGCGCTCGGATGGGGCGACCGGAACCGCCGCCCGCTGCTGTGGGTCACGGGAGGCATCGCGCTGCTCTTCCTGCTCATTGCCTTCGGGGGCCACACGCCCTTCTATCGCCTCTGGTACGAGGTGATGCCGATGATGAAGAAGGTGCGGGCGCCGGGCATGGCCTTCTTCCTGGTGGCGCTGCCGGTGGCAGTCTGGGCCGGCCTCGGCGCCGACCGCCTGCTCCGCGGGGACGTGCCGCGCCGCGTCCTGCTCATCGGCCTCGGCGTCCTGGCCGGTATCGCCGTGCTCGGCGCCGTGGGTGTGCTCCAGGCCGTCGCGACCGTGCTGGCAGCGCCGGAGCAGGCCGAGCGGGTGCTGGCGAACGCCGGAGCGCTCCAGGTGGGCTCCCTGCGCCTCCTGGTCTTCGTGGCGCTCGCGGGAGCGGTGACGCTGAGCATCGTGGGGGGCCGGCTCCGTGGCGCCACCGCCGCCGCGGCGCTGGCGGCCGTGACCGCGGCCGATCTCTGGAGCATCGATCGGATCTTCTTCTCGTTCTCGCCGCCGGCGGCTCAGTTGTTCCGCGACGACGAGATCACGAGCCGGCTCCGGGGCGAGAAGCGCCCGTTCCGCGTACTCGACGTGGGGGTCTTCCCGGGCTCCCAGCTCATGACGCACGACATCGAGCAGGTCCTGGGCTACCACGGCAACGAGATCCGGTTCTACGACGAGCTGCTTGGCGGGAAGAACATTTGGAAGAACGTGGGCAACCCGGCGGTGCTCGATCTCGTGGCGGCTCGGTTCATCATCGTCCCGGCGGAGCAGGACCTACCCGGGTTTCACAAGGTGGTGGGCCCGGTCCAGACCGCCCCCGGCGGTCCGGGCGTGCTCTACGAGCGGGACTCCACCGTCCCGTACGCGCGCGTCCTCCCGGCGGCAATCAAGGTGCCGGACGATCAGATCACGCCCGCGCTGATCGACTCCCGGTTCCCGCATCGAAGCGTGCTGGTCTATCCCGACACCAGCGGGGTCACCGTGCAGCCCATCCGCCCGGGGCAGGCGCCGGCCCCCGCGAGCGTGAGCGCCGACGTGGTCGAGTGGGAGCCGGGGCGGATGCGGATCGCGCTGTCCGGGTCCGAGGCGGCGCCCGCCTATCTTCTCGTTAGCGAGAATTGGTATCCTGACTGGCATGCAACCGTGGACGGGAGGCCCGCGTCTGTCCTTCGGGGAGACTACTCGTTCCTGAGCGTGCCGTTGCCGCCGGGGGCGCGAGAAGTGCGCCTGGAGTTCGCATCCCCGGCGTATGCCCGGGGCCAGGCGATCACCGCGCTGGCGCTCCTGGCGACGCTGGGGCTGCTCGTCGGTACTGCGGTGAAGGGACGTTTCCGGAGGACGGGTGACTGAACGGGTGCTGGTGGTCGTGCCGACGTACAACGAGCGGACCAACGTGCCGCAGATCGTCCCGGCGATCCTCGCCCAGGACCCGCGCGTTCACGTGTTGGTCGTGGACGACAATTCGCCCGACGGCACCGGCGAGCTGGCCGATCAGCTCGCGGCCGAAAACGGGCGGGTGCACGTGCTGCACCGCGGGCGAAAGGAGGGGCTGGGCAAGGCCTATCTGGCCGGCTTCCGCTGGGCGCTCGACTGCGGGTACGATCTCATCTTCGAGATGGACGCCGACTTCTCCCACGATCCACGCTTCCTGCCGACGTTTCTCGACGCGGTGCAGGACGCCGATCTGGTGATCGGTTCCCGCTACAAGTCGGGTGTGAACGTCATCAACTGGCCCATCTCCCGGCTCCTGCTGTCGATCGGCGCCAACCAGTACGCCCGGCTCGTCACCGGGCTGCCGCTCACCGATTCAACGGGCGGGTTCAAGTGCTTTCGCCGGCGCGTCCTCGAGGCCATCCCCCTGGAGCGGGTCCGCTCGAACGGCTACGCCTTCCAGATCGAAATGAGTTTCCTGGCCTGGAAGAAGGGGTTCCGGATCCGCGAGATTCCCATCGTGTTCACCGATCGGGTCGAAGGGCAGAGCAAGATGAACGGCAAGATCGTCCGCGAGGCGGTCTGGATGGTGTGGTGGCTCCGGCTGCGGTCGCTCCGGGGGGCTGCGTGAAGGGGACTGTCTTCTACAAGATGACCGGCTCGGGCAACGACTTCGTGTTGGTCGACGGTCGCAGCACGTCCGTGGAGGAATGGTCCAGGCGGCGGATCATCGAGGTGTGCGACCGGCGCAGCGGCGTCGGCGCGGACGGCCTCGTCATTCTTTCGCCGGAGGACGGCGGGGCGGTTCGCATGGCCTTCTTCAACTCCGACGGCTCGCGGGCCGCCATGTGCGGCAACGCCGCCCTCTGCAGCACCCGTTTGTCCGTTCATCTCGAGCTGGGCCCGGCGGAGGGGATGCGGCTCCTGACCGACGCCGGCGTTGTCGCCACCCGCTGCCTCGACGAAGACGAGCGGGCGGAGATCCGCCTCCCCGACACTCTGATGCCCAAGCCGGTCACGACGATCAAGCCCCAGGCGGGCGAACGCGCCGTCTGGCTCGGATGCGTCGGCGTGCCGCACCTCGTCGTGCTGGTGGACGACATCGGGGCGGTGGACGTCTCGGGTCGCGGCCGAGCCTTGCGACACGACCCCGCGGCTGGGGCTGAAGGTGCGAACGCCAACTTCATCGCCGCCCCGGCGAAGGCCGGCGCGCCCTGGCTCATTCGGACATTCGAGCGCGGCGTCGAAGGCGAAACGCTGGCGTGCGGAACCGGCACAGTCGCCGCGGCCCTCGCCGTCGTGGGTCCGACGGTCAAGCTCCCGCTCGGCTTTCGCAGCTGGGGCGGCGAGCTGCTCACGGTCCGCGCGACCGTCCGAGGCGACGTAGCGACCGACGTCTGGCTGGGCGGCCAGGGAAAGTTGGTCTTCCGAGGAGTCTGGGGCGGATAGCATCGGGATGGCGCCCTCTGCCGGCCGGGCGTATCCTCATGGCGTGCACGCGCTCGACTTCCTGTCACCGCTCTTTCTCGTCTTTGCCGCGGCGGCCGCCTTGGGTGCGGTGGTGCGCTGGGCCGTCGCCGACGCCCGCAAGCGCGGGCGGCCCGGGTGGGCCGTGGCACTCCTGCTGGTCGCCGCGCCCATTGTCGGTTGGTTGTTCTGGCTCGCCCTCCGGCCCACGCCGCTCGACAGCTGGCGCCGCGATCCGATCGGCCTGCTCGAAAGCCGCCAAGGGCACCTGACGTTCGCCGGCTGCCTCGCGCTCGCCTGGTACAACACCGGTACCATCTGGACCGCTCAGCGCGTGCTCTATCCGCTCAAGGCCCTGGTGGGGCAGGCGGACTACTACGCCTACGACGCCCGGTTCGCCGAGCTGATGCAGCTGCCCATCGTGACCATGTTCTCGCTGCTGCTGCTCGTCACCGCGGTTCTGCTTTGGAGTCGGCCCGCCGAGGTTCCGGAATGGGCCGTCTGGTTCGGCGCGTTCCTCGAGGGCATGGCCCTGGCGTCCAGCATGACCCGGGAGGTGCCGCTCCTGAGCCGCATGGGCCGGGAGGGCTTCTCGGAAGCGCTCAACTCCCAGGTGATCGCCGTCAACTGGGTCCGGACGTGGGCGATTACCGCGCACGCGTTGCTGCTCTCGTGGATGGCCCTCCGGGTCATGGCGCCGAAGCCGCTGATCCGGGTGGGGAGGTGGGGAGGCTAGGGGGCCCGGGCCCCGTGGAGGGATGTGTCGGTGCCACAAACGCGCTTCGACGGTCCCGTCGACGTGCCATTCCAACTGATAACCTGACAATAACTTATACCGACAGGGCACGGCTTTCCCACACTTATCCCCTTATG
>DATBQV010000187.1:0-7757 GCA_036560625.1 Gemmatimonadales bacterium | reverse complement strand
CCAGGGCCTCGAACGCGGCTCGGACCACGGGATGTCGCGCGAACACCGGCGACTCGAAGTCGTTGCCCGCCATCCGTCCGATGTCTCCCCAGCTCGAGAGTGCGTCCAGGTCCAGGGCGACGGCACCGCGTCGTCCCACGCCCTGCCGCGCTTCATCGACCCAGCGGTAGGCCGCCGGGGTGCCGACGGACACTGTGGGTGTGAGGAGCAGCGCCGGTGCTGCGGGAAGTGGCGGCAAGCGGAGCAGCCGCTCGCCGTGGCCCCAGCCCAGCGCGAGCGTCGCGCCCGAAAAGAAAAACGGCACGTCGCTACCCAGCCGGCTCGCGAACTGCAGCAGCTCGTGGCGCGGCACCGGGTTGCCGGCCAGCTGGTTGACCAGGCTCAGCGTTCCAGCCGCGTCGCTCGATCCGCCGCCCAGCCCGGCGCGAACCGGGATTCGCTTCTCCAGGCGCAGGTGTACACCGAACTTGTTCCCGGTGGCGTCCAACACCGTCCGCGCGGCACGCACGGCGAGGTTCTCGTCCGGCGGCCCCACGTCCGCGCCGGTCACCTCGATCGTGACTTCGCGCCGCTCTCTCCGCTCGGCCTCCAACCGGTCCGCCAGCTCGACGAGGCAGAACAGTGTCTCGATCCCGTGGTATCCGTCGTCTTCCCGGGCGAGGACGCGCAGGAGCAGATTGACCTTGGCATGGCAGTCGGCGACGACGGTGGTCACGCGGACGATTGGGGCGGGGGTGGTGGCGTCGCGCGGCGAAGGTCGCCGAGGCCGATGCCGGTGCGCGCGAGCGACCAGAGACCCAGCAAGGTGATCGGGACGAAGGTGGTCACGTGATACGCAATGGCGTACGAGAAGCTCCGATCTTCGGCCACGCCGTAGAGCGCGAGCGCGGCCACGATCGCCGCCTCGAACGGGCCGACATACCCGGGCGTCGAGGGAACGGCGACGCCGAAGGCAACCAGCCCCTGGAGCAGCAGCGCGCCGGACCATCCCACCGGAATGTCGAACGCGGCGAATCCCACATAGAACGACGAGGCGTTGACCAACCAGAGGGCGAGCGACCAACCCACGACGCCGCCGACGCGCGCCGGCGAGTTCAGCGCGGCGAGCCCCTGACGCACTCCCTCGATGAGCCCGACGATCCGGTCGGCCAGCGCCGCCCGCGGCACGATCGCGCGAACGACGCGCTCTGCGGCGAGCGGCCACGCGACGACGCCCAAAGCGGCGATCAGGGCCGCCGCCGAGATGCTGCCGGCGACCAGGGCGATACGTCGCACCGGCACGCCGCCGACCTCCACGCCGGGCGCGAGACCGGGCCCCAGGAGCGCGAGCGTGAGCAGCAGCGTGACGGTCAACCCGTCGAAGATCCGCTCGACCGCGATCGACGAGAGGGCGGAGGTGAATCGTGCCGCGGCCAGCCGAGTGATAGCGAACGGACGGATCAGCTCGCCGGCGCGGAACGGCAGGAGATTGTTGGCCATGAAGCCGATCGCCGTCGCGTGCCAGGCCGGAACAACGGGGAGCGGCCGGTCGGCGGCGGTGCGCAGCAGCAGACGCCAGCGGATCGTGCGGATTGGAAACGTGAGCGTGGCGAGCACCACCGAGAGGGCAAGCGGGCCGGGGTGCGCCCGGGCGAGGTACCGTCCGACCTGCGCCAGGTCCACGCCGCGCAGGATGAAAACGAGCAGTCCCGCGGAGATGGCGACGCCCAGCAGCGACGGCCAGATCCGCGGGCGGTCAGTCGGACTCGGCAAGTGCCAGCGGAACGAGGTCGAGGAGTTCGTCGAGCAGGGCGCGGACCTCGACCAGACCACGGCCGGGCCCCAGGCGGACCAGGATCTCGCGCCGCAGCTCGGCCGCTCGCACGAGCGCGCCGTGCCCGCGATAGCAGAGCGATTCGATCGCGACGACCTGCGGCTCCGCCGACGTGACGGTGGCGGCCGCGGGCGCCGTGGGCGGGACCGCATGGGCGGCCGGCGCCCGCTGGAGCAACCCGTCGAGCGACGGCTCGCCGACGCCGCGGTCACGCCGGAGGTGACCATAGGCGGCGAACGCGTTCTCGATCCGCCCGCGCGCCTGCGCCGACGTTACCGCCGCAGGCCGCTCCTGCGGCGCCGGTGCCGCGGCCCGCTTGAAGCCGAGGTCCTCGATCGCGACGATGGGCTCGGCGCCCAGGGCGTCGATGTCGCGCGCCGCGCGCTCGATCTCCACGGCCAGGCGGTCGCGATCCACCGTCCCCGCGCCCCGCAGAAATTCGCCCGTGCTCCGGAGCGCCGACACGAACGCCTCGCGCGAGCGCCGGGCGGTGCCGGCAGCGACACCCTCGCGCGCCGCCCGCGCCAGCCGGCTGAGCGCGCGACCCACGGGGTCGCCCTCCGGCGCAGCCGCGGCCCGGAGCGTTCCGACCAGCCGATACAGGCGCAAGTCCAGCTCGGTGACGGACGGCGCCTGCTCCAGCCGACCCGCCGTCTGCACCAGATGCTCGCCCAGACTCACCAGCTCCAGCGAGCCCGGTGGCGTGACCGGAGCGAACTGGGGCACGGACGCCGGCCGCCGCATCGGATCGGCATCGTCGGCGGCGTAGAGCTTCTCGATCGGCACTACGTCGCGCTCGACCGCAAACGCCTCGAGCAGGAGGGCCGTGAAGCGCCGTGGCTCGTCGGCATCGGGCTCGGGCGTTCCGTGATCGGCGATGTCCCGCGCGACCCGTGAGAGCGCGCGGGCACCGGCCTCGAGCACGTCGTCTACGCCGGGAGGAGGAGCGTGCAGCCGCGACAGGTCGCCGATGGCGAGCTCGATGCCGTCCAGGATGTCCGGCAGCGGCGGCAGCTCGGGCAGCTCGGCCAGCCCCTGGAGCGACTGCATCCGGCGGAGCACCATGTAGAGCGGCTCGCGGTCGTCCGGTGCGGTGCGGATGGCGCGGGCCGCCCGGTCGAGCGCGCTCGCGATGAGCGCGCCCTCCCGCGCGACGAAGGCACGGACGCCGGTCTGGAGCTCGGCCGGCGTCGCTTCGGTGCGACGGAGCCGCTCCGCCTCGGCCGGGCCCTGCCCGGCGAGCGAATCGAGCAGCGAGGCGAGTCGCGCCGCGCGTCCGGCGTCGTTCTCCTGCCACTCGGGCACCCGGCGCACCAGGAGCCGGTATTCCTCCACGGCCTGACCCGCCTGTTCGCGCGTGGCCGGGTCCCACGTGCGCGCGCCGTCGCGAACAGCGCGCGCCAGCGCCTCGAACCCCGCGGCGGCGCGGCCGAGCAACGGCTGGTTGGCCATGAGCGCGGAGCCGCGGAGCACTCGTGCGGTCCGGAGGAACTCGTCGGCGGGCGGGCCGGCGGGCGCGCCGAAGAGCGACTCCAGCCGGTCGAGGCATTCCCCGGCTTCCAGGGCGAAGAAGCCGGCCGGCCCGATCGGGTTGCTCATGGCACCTCGGCGCGAAGGGTGGGTGCGAACGCCCGAAGTGTAGGTCGGGTGGAGAGGCGGATCAAGCGCCTAACCTGCGGCTACGGCTGGATCTGGACCGACACCACGTCGCCCGGGCGCACCGAGAGCTGCTCGGTGAAGGCCGGACCCTTCCCGCCGACCGGATTCGCCTCGAACCGCACCGCGCCGGACTGCACGAACTGCGAGGGGAACTGGAACATCGTGGTCTGGTTCCCGGTCGCGAGACCGAGGCGGACCCGGTCGCCGAAGCGCACGAGGTAGATCGTGAAGTCGGAGAAGTTGCGGTTGACCACGCGGAGCATGGTGTGCGCCGGCGCCGGCGCGTTGGCCTCCGAGGAGGTCGCATGATGGCAGGCGGGCAGCGCAGCGAAGAGCAGCGCGGCCGCCAGGCGGACTGAGCGCTGGCGCATTATCGGGCTCCGGGAAGGGGGCGGCGCGCGCTGCGCACGAGCCGCTCCATGGTGGTTACGGCTTCGGTCATGCCGGTGAGGATGGCGCGGCTCATCACGCTGTGACCGATGTTCAGCTCCTCGATCTCGTCGATCGCGGCGACGGGCTCGACGTTCAGATAGGTGAGGCCGTGTCCCGCGTGCACCGCGAGCGCGAGACCGCGGGCGTGGCGCGCGGCCGTACGAAGCTCCTCCAACGCTTGGTCGTCGCGCCGCCAGGTGTGGGCGTAACGCCCGGTGTGCAGCTCGATGGCCGGCACACCCAGCGCGCGCGCGGCGTCGATCGCGGCCGGCTCGGGATCAATGAAGAGACTCACACGGGAGCCGGCCTCGGTGAGCCGGGCGATCGTGGCTCGGAGGCGATCGGCGGGCCGGCGCAGGTCGAGGCCGCCCTCGGTCGTGACCTCCTCGCGCCGCTCGGGCACGATGGTGGCCTGATAGGGCCGAATGCGACAGGCGAGCGCCAGGACGTCTTCACTCGTTGCCAGCTCGAGGTTGAGGACGGTGCGGACGGTGTCGCGCAGACGCTCGATGTCGTGGTCCCGAATGTGGCGCCGATCCTCACGCAGGTGCGCCGTGATGCCATCGGCGCCGGCATCCTCGCAGAGCACCGCCGCCGCGACGGGGTCGGGCTCGTCCGTCCGGCGCGCCTCACGGAGCGTCGCGACGTGATCGATGTTGATGTAGAGCCGGAAAGCGCTTCCCGTCATTGCTCGTGGGTCCCGTGCCCGTTATGTTCGCACTCCGTCCCCTGCCGCGTGAGCACTCCGTGATTTCTCGCTCGTCACTCGCCCTGCTGCTCGGTCTCGTCGCCTGCGGTAGCGCACCAGGCCCGTCGGCGTCCGCCGGTCCGGCGCCGACGCCGGAGCAGGCCGTGAGAAGTTTCATGCAGGCGGCCGCCGACAGCAACCTCGGCCGGATGGCCCAGCTATGGGGCACGCGGGCCGGTCCGGCCGCCAAGACCGGTCAACCGGCGGACTACGAGCGGCGCATCGCCATCATGCAGTTCTATCTGAGCGGCTCGCCGTTCCGGCTCGTGCCGGGCGGCGCGGCCCAGGTCGAGCCCGCCGACGGCTCTCCACCGCCCGCGGGCGCGGCGCCGAAGGACAAGCTGCCCGGTCCGGGCGACCAGTCCACGATCACCCGCCAGGTGGTGGTCCAGCTCGACCGGCAGGGCTGCGCCAAGTATGTCCCCTTCATCGTCATCAAGGCGTCGGACAACACTTGGATCGTCAACCAGGTGGACCTGGCGGCCGCGGGACATCCCAGGCGCCCCTGCACCCAGTCGACGCCCGGGAAAGACTCGACGGGCTCGAAGGCGGGCAGGGACTCGACCTGAGGAACCCTGCCGGGCGTCCCGGGGTTATTCCGACAACTCGAGCAGGATGCCGGCAGTAGCGCCGGGGTGGATGAAGGCAATCCGCCGGCCGCCGGCGCCTTTGCGCGGCACCTCATCGACGAGGCGATAGCCGGCGGCGCGGCAGGTGGCAACCGCGGCATCGAGGTCGGGAACGCGGTAACAGATGTGATGGATGCCGGGTCCGCGCCGCGCGAGAAACTTCCCGATGGGAGTGGCGGGATCAGCCGAGGTCAGCAGCTCGACCTCCGCGTCGCCGAAGGACAGGGACACGATCTGGGCCCCGTCGGCCGTCTCGGGCGCGTGGGGCACGAGGCCGAGCACGTCACGATAGAAGGCGAGGGCCGAGTCGAGATCCGACACGGCAACGCCGACATGGGCAATGCGGGGGCGATCGGTCACGATGGCTCCTCAGGACACTCGAATGGAGAATAACGTCATGAGCACGACGAACGCCCTTCAGGTTACCGACGCCAACTTCGCGAGCGAGATCGAGCAGTCGTCCGGGCTCGTCCTCGTGGATTTCTGGGCGACGTGGTGCGGCCCCTGCCAGGTGGTGGCGCCGGTGCTCGAACAGCTCGCCGGGGAGTACACCGGCCGGGCCAAGATCGCCAAGCTCGACGTCGACAGCAATCAGCGGACGGCAATGCGTTTCAATGTGCGGTCGATTCCCAGCATCCTGTTCTTCAAGAACGGGCAGCATGTGGACACCGTAGTGGGCGCGGTCCCCAAGGCCACCCTCGAAGGCAAGATCAAGCAACATTTGACTTGACCGCTACGCTGTACGTGGTCGCCACGCCGATCGGTAATCTGGCCGACCTGAGTCCCCGGGCGGCGGATTGCCTGCGGCGGGCGGCCGTCGTCGCGGCCGAAGATACCCGCCGTACCCGAGCGCTGCTCACCCACCTCGGCGCTCACCCGCAGCTGCTCAGCTTCCATGCGCACTCGGGTCCCCGCCGCACCGAGATGCTCCTCGAGATCCTTGGCTCGGGCCGGGACGTGGCCCTCGTCACCGACGCGGGCACGCCCGGCGTGAGCGATCCCGGCCCGGAGCTGGCTGCCGCCGCGCGGGCTCACGGCTTCGCGGTGGTTCCGATCCCCGGCGTGTCCGCGGTCACGACGGCGCTGTCCGCCGCCGGGCTGCCCGCCGATCGCTACCTCTTTCTCGGCTTCATGCCGCGGAAGGGAACGGAGCGCGCCCGGTTGATCGCCCGTGCGGTCGCCGAGGAGTGGAGCGTCGTGTTCTTCGAGGCGCCGGCGCGGGTGGCGGCCCTGCTCGAGGACCTGCGTGCCGCGGCCGGTCCCGGCCGCCAGGCAGTCGTGACGCGCGAGCTGACCAAGATCCACGAGGAGTTCCGCGCCGGGACGCTCGCCGAGCTTGCGGATTACTATTCGCGGGTGGAGGCCAGGGGTGAGGTGACGGTCGTGCTGGCCGGCACCGGAGAGCCCCCTCCGGCTCCGGACCGCACCGATGAAGCGCGCGCGCTCGCGACCCGGCTGCTCGCCGAGGGGGTGAGCCGCCGCCAGGCGGCGCAGCAGGTAGCCGCCGAGCTGGGGTTGGCCAGGAACGAGGCGTATCGGTTGGTCATGGAGCTATGAGGCGCGGCGGATGAGTCGAAGGGCGGGGATGACCGGGGTCGCGGTGGCGGCCCTCCTCTCGCTGAGCGCGACCGCGCTCACCCCCCCGCCCGTCATGACGGTGGGCCGCCTCCACTACGACGGCGGGGGCGACTGGTACGCCAATCCCTCCAGCCTTCCCAATCTGCTCCAGGCCATCCGCACCCGCACCACGCTCCGCGTCGGTACCCAGGAGAAGGTCGTGACCCTGGCGGATGAGGATCTCTGGACGATCCCCTTCCTTCATATGACGGGCCACGGCAACGTCCACTTTTCCGACCGTGATATCGCCACGCTCCGGGCGTGGCTGCGGCAGGGAGGCTTTCTCCACGCCAGCGACAACTACGGCATGGACGCGTCCATCCGGCGGGAGCTGGCCCGGCTCTTCCCCGATCACCCCCTGGTCGAGGTGCCCCTCGATCATCCGATCTACCATCTGGTGTACGACTTCCCGAAGGGCCTCCCGAAGATTCACGAGCACGACGGCAAGCCGGCGCAGGGCTTCGGGATCTTTCTGGACGGACGGCTCGTCGTATTCTACGACTATCAATGCGACCTGGGCGACGGCTGGGAGGATCCGGACGTGCACCACGATCCACCGGAAAAGCGTGAGGCGGCGATTCGCATGGGCGTGAATCTGTTCGCGTACGCCGTGGGCTACGGCGGATGACGGCGATCGCGACCGCGCAGGCGCTGGCGCGCCTCGCCCGGCCGCTCCGGGCGCAGAGTCGGGCCGGTTGGGCGGCGGGGGCGGTTGGCCTCGCCGCCCTCGTGCTCGGAACCGCGGCGTGGCTCGCCCGGCTGAGCGTAGTGACGGCACCGTGGTGGGTGCTGGCGGCGTGGGCGCTGGCACTGCTGGCGCTCGGCGGCGTCGTGGGTGCTGCGTTCCATCGGGACGCCT
>DATBQV010000186.1:0-1773 GCA_036560625.1 Gemmatimonadales bacterium | reverse complement strand
CCAGGCGAACCCCATACCGGCCGCCTTGCCGTTGACGGTCACAAGACTGGACGCACCGTACGTCGCGGCGATGCCAAAGACCAGCAGCACCAGCGTGACGACGCCGAGGAGCCGTGTCTCCCAGCGGATGTCACCGGGGTGCTGGATGGTATGCTCCACGGTCGTCACATTGCCTCCACGGCGGCGCGGAACCGGTCGCCGCGGTCTTCGTAGTTGGTGAACATGTCGAAGCTGGAGCACGCGGGGGACAACAACACCGCATCGCCGGGCCGCGCGAGCCGGCGCGCGGCGGCGAGCACCGCTCCGAAGTCGCGACCGGCGCGCTCGACGGGCACCGCCGCGCCAAGGTCGGCCGCGACGATGGGCTCGGCCTCTCCGTAGGCCACGACCGCGCGGCACCGCTCCCTGAGGAGCGGGATCAGCGGCGTGTAGGGCGCGCCCTTGTGCCGGCCGCCCAGAAGCAGCACGAACGGCCGCTCCAGCGCCGCCACCGCCACTTCGGTCGAGGTGACATTAGTGGACTTGGAGTCGTTGACCCAGAGCACGCCGTCCACCTCGCGGACCGGTTCCACCCGGTGGGGGATCGCGCGAAAGGTGCGGAGCCCCTTGGCCAGACCGGCAGGATCCGCTCCCGCCTCACGCGCGGCGAGCGCCGCCGCGAGCGCGTTCGCGACGTTGTGATCGCCGAGGAGCGGAAGCTCGTCGCGCGGGAGAAGTGGAAGGTCGCCCAGCATGAGCCGGCGGCCCGCCCGGTCGTACCAGCCATCGGCACGCTCGCGGATCGAGAATCGCAGGTGCCGGCCCGGCACGCTCCTGATCATGTCGCGCACGGCCGGGTCGTCCGCGTTGGTCACCCAGACCGACTCCGCGCTCGCGTGACGGAACAGGAGCGCCTTGTCGGCATAGTACTCGTCCAGCGATCCATATCGGTCGAGGTGATTGGGCGCGAGGTTGGTAAGCATCCCGATGGCCGGGTCGAGGTCAGGGGCGTCGTGCAGCTGGAAGGATGACAGCTCGAGCGCGATCCAGTCCGGCTCGTTGCCCAGCCGCGCCACGTCACACAGGGGACGGCCGATGTTGCCCGCCGCCTCCGCCCGGCCGCCGGCCGACACCAGGAGATGCGCGACGAGCGACGTCGTGGTCGTCTTGCCGTTCGTGCCGGTGATGCCGACGCAGCGCGCATGGCTCAGCTCCGCGAACCCCAGGTCCACCTCGGCCACGACGGGCAGCCGCGACTGCGCCGCCGCCACGAGTGGTGCCGCGTCGGGCGGCACACCGGGCGAGACGACTACGGCCATCGCGCGCCCGATCCGTGCAAGATCGTGTCGCCCCAGGTCCACCGCGGCCCCCGCGTCGCGGAGCGAGCCGGCCTGGGCTTCGAGCCCCGAACCGCTGCCGGCGTCCGACGCGTACACCGGTACACCGCGGGTAAGCAGCAGCAACGTCGCGGCGACCCCGCTCTTCCCCAGTCCCACCACTGCGACCTCCCGTCCGCCGGCGCGCCACTCCCGGATCATCAGCGCACCTTGAGCGTCGAGAGCGCCACCAGCGCACAGAAAAGGCCGAGGATGTAGAAGCGGGTCACGACCGTGGTCTCGGCCCAGCCGAGCTTCTCGAAGTGGTGATGCAGCGGCGCCATCCGGAACACCCGATGGGCGTCGGCGTACTCGCGTCCGCGGCTCCGCTTGTACCACTTGTAGGTCCCGGTCTGGATCAATACCGACACCGCCTCCGCCACGAACACCCCGCCGATCAGGAGCAGCAGGAACTCCG
>DATBQV010000185.1:0-1540 GCA_036560625.1 Gemmatimonadales bacterium | reverse complement strand
GCGTCAATCGACAGAGGAGCCGGGTCGGCGGCGCTGCGCCGCAAAGCGGAGCTGCAACTGGAGGCGCTCGGGGTGCGCGCGCATCAGAGCGGCAACGTGGCCGCCGGCCTCCTGACGTTCCTGAGCCCACGAGACCGCGTGGCGGTGAGGATCCAGTCACTCGGCGGGTTCTCGGTGTTTCGCGACGGTGAGCTGGTCCGGGTCTCCGAGTGGCAGTCCAAGCGTGCCCGGGAGCTGCTCAAGCTCCTGATCGCCCGGCGCGGCCGTCCCGGGCCGCGCGGGTACCTCATGGAAACGCTGTGGCCGGGCGAGGACCCCGATCGCGTGGCGAATCGCCTGTCAGTGGCCCTGACCACGGTGCGCGGCGTGCTCGACCCGCAACGCCGATTCCCGCCCGAGCACTTCGTTCTCGCGGACAAGGACGCGGTCGCGCTGAACCTGGACGCGGTCGACGTCGACGTCGAGCGGTTTCTCGCCGCCACGGCGGACGGGCTCGACTGCGTGCGCCGCGGGGATACGGCGCGTGGACTGCCGATTCTCAGCACCGCGACCGTCCTCTACACAGGTGACTTCCTCGAGGAGAATCCGTACGACGACTGGGCGGTCGCCCTCCGTGAGGAGGCACGCGCCGGATACGTGGCGGCGTTGCGGCTGCTCGCCCGGCACTCCGCCGATCCCGACGCGGCGGTGACCCACCTGCTTCGCATCCTCGAGACGGACCGCTACGACGAGCAGGCGCATCTCGCTCTCGTGCACGGGCTGGCTGATTCCGGGCGGCACGGCGAGGCTCACCGGCACTACCTGAACTACCGCCGCGCCATGGACGATCTCGGGGTGGAACCCGCTCCATTTCCCGGCAAGGCGGCGTCGATCACTCCTCGCTGATCGTGACCAGGCGTCCCAGTCCTGCCCGAGCAGACAAGGGTCTCTGATCTGCGGCCTTTTTGTTCTGGGGTATAGACTGCCCCGCGATCCGGCAACTCGTTTGAGGGGCTTCGATGGGACTGACGATCCTGCTGATCGGTACTCGCAAGGGTTTGATGATCGCGCGGAGCACCGATGATCGCCGCAGCTGGGCGACCGAAGACTTCCAGTTTCTCAACCAGGAGGTCTATGGCGTCGCCATCGACACGCGCCACGACCCGCCGCGGATTTTCGCCGGCGTCGGTACCGGGCACTGGGGTCCGCTGCTGACCTACTCCGACGACCTCGGCAAGTCCTGGACAGAGCCGGCGGAGCCGCCGATCGGCTTTCCTCAAGGGAGCGACGCGACGGTCGCCCGCGTCTGGCAGATCCAGCCGGCGCCCGCCGATCAGCCGGACGTCGTGTACGCCGGGGTCGAGCCGCACGCCCTCTTCAGATCTGATGACCGCGGTGAGAGCTTCGCGCTCGTCGAGGGCCTCTGGCGGCATCCGCACCGTCCGAGCTGGATGCCCGGCGGAGGCGGCGAACCGCGGTATCCAGGCGGCATTCCTCCCCGAGGATCAGCGCTTTCCGGAATTCGGACAGTGCGTCCACAAAGTAGCGCTCCACCCGGATC
>DATBQV010000184.1:0-2544 GCA_036560625.1 Gemmatimonadales bacterium | reverse complement strand
GCGAAGGCCACCACCCAGCGCCAGCGGGCGAGCACGGGACGGATGTCGAAGCGCGTGACGGCGATCGGCAGCAGGATCGCCGCGCCGAGAGCGGTCCGCACCAGCACGAGCACGGCCGGCTGGATCTCGGCCACCGCGATGCGGATGAAGAGGTACGGGATGCCCCAGATGACCGACATCAGGGCGAACAGGACGAGTCCGCGGCGTGTCATCGATGGATGCTACCCGGGACGGACGTGATCGGTTACAGCGCGCCCCGGTCGCGGTCGTCCATCTCCCAGGCATGGTCCATGAGGTGGTGGGCGGTCCGGCGCACGAGGAACTGGATCGGCCAGCTGCGGGCGGCCTTGCCCTCGGCGTTGTAGGCGCGGATGGCATCCAGGTACGACCTTCGGTGGGCCGCCAGGCCGTCTGGCGTGAGGACGACCTCGCGCGGCGTGCGCACCTCCACCTTCCGTGACATCTGCTCAGGCTCGCTGAGATACACGTGGCGGATGATCTCGTCGCGGGTGCGCCCGGCGCTACGTGCGCCGGGCCGGAGATCCGGGGAGACGCGGGCCGCGACCTCGTCGAAGGTGGCCCAGCAGGCGCGCAGGAGATCGAGCCGGCGCTCGAGTTCGTCGGCGGACAGCACCTGGCGCTCGGTCTGAGACGGT
Source organism: Gemmatimonadales bacterium (assembly GCA_036560625.1). GTDB lineage: Bacteria > Gemmatimonadota > Gemmatimonadetes > Gemmatimonadales > GWC2-71-9 > DASQPE01. The sequence continues at coordinate 1,888 of DATBQV010000184.1, read as the reverse complement.
ACGTGAGCGATGCCCCAGAAGTCGGTCGAGCTCGAGCCGGGCACCCGTTCGACCACCTCCAGGTCGCGCGCACGCTCGAACTCCGTCCCGAGTCCGGCGCGTTCCGCGGCGGGGGCGTAGCGCGGCACGTAGGTGGTCAGCCGGGCGAGCGCGTCGTCCTCCGACGTCCCCCAGCGATAGAGGCCGGGCCAGTCCATGGCCCCGGCCACGACCCGTCGTTTCTTGCCGATCTCTAGGATCACCCGCAAGACGTTGGCCCCATCACAGCGGCCAGCGTACCGTGTCCAGCTTGTCTGTCGGCTCGTTCGCGGCCCGGGCAGTCACGCGAGGACGGTCGTCGCCGCCTGCTGCTCGGGCTCTGGTTCGTCGACGGCAACAGCCGGCGGCTCCGACGTGGGCGCCTCCGGACGCTCCGAGAACGGATGCAGACGCAGATACTCGATGCCGAGCCAGTCGGCGAGCCGGGCGGCCGCTCGCGGCAGCCTCGGGTGCTCGCTCGCCGGCACGATCTGCGGCTCATCGAGCCCATACACGGTCCGGTGCAGGTGGAGCTGGCAATGCCCCGCCGTGACCACGTTTCGCGCCCACTGCGAGGCGTCGCCATACGGGAGCGGGATCCAGACCCGCCCCTCGACGAACGTGGGGTAGACCGGCGTCATGTGGGTCGTCCCGGTCTTCCGACCGACGTGCTCGATCGTGCCGATCTGCGAGTGCTGCCCACCTACCAGGCCGTGCTCGACGAGCCACGGGTCGATGCGATCGTTCATCGCCAGGCGGACTCGACCGAATGGCGCCAGGCCCGCGCGTCGGCCTGCGCGCCACTGCCGCACCGTCATCACCCCACCGGCGACGATGCCGGCCACCATGAGCCGGCGCAACCCTCCACGCATCTCAAACCCTCCCTCGCTTCGGATGGCACGAGGGTGGATCCACCTGCGGGCCGCTGCCAAGTGCCGAAGCGCCTGATCGCGGCCTTCGCCTACGCGCCGGTGAGGACTTCCCGAAGCTTCGCGGCGAAGCCGTCCGGGTCACCAGGCTGGCCGTACTCCCCGCCCAAGAACCCGCCATGACCACTCGGGAAGCTCACCGGCGTCGTGCCAAGCCCTTCAGCCACCGCGAAGGCGCCGCGGCATGCCATCTGGCCCTCCGACTCCACGCCCGCGCCAAGCACGATCCGGGTGGAGGCCACCCGCAAGGCCTCGAAGTCGGGCTCGAAGTGTGTGCAGCTGATGATGTTCTGCCCCAGGAGCGGATCGGTGCGCGTGCCGTCGTCCTCGGTCGGGAGGTGGAACATCGCCGGATCCGGCGCCGGCTGGCTCAGGTAGGCCGCGTCCATCGGCCCGCGGTGCCCCACCGCGACGATGAACTGGGCCATCGCCGGACCGAACCCGCGGCGCTGGTACGTGTCGGAGATCGCCTCGGTGGCCGCCAGCGCGCCCTCGCGGTCCGGCAGGATCGCCGCGAGCGGCGGTTCGTGGGCGACCAGCGTCCGCACGTCCTCCGGGTGCCTGGCCACGAGCGCCAGCGCGTTGACCGCGCCGCCACTGCTGGCGAAGAGGTCCACCGGGCCGGCATCGAGCGCGGCGATGATCCGGTGGAGGTCATCGGCGTGCTGCTCTGGCGTCGATGGGCTCGCTGGATCGGCCTTCGAGCTGCGCTCGACCCCGCGTGGGTCGTAGGTCACGACAGTGCGGTCCGGGAAGTGGCTGGCCAGTGTGCCGAACCCGCTCGCGCCCATCGGCGAGCCGATCAGGAGCAACACGGGGGCCGTGGAGTCGGCCTCGCGGACGTCGTAGCTGAGGACGGCACCGGGCACGTCCAGGGTCTTCGTGGCGGAGGCGGTCATCGTGGTCATCGTGCGACTCCTTCCTGGGCCAGGATCGCGTCG